>NZ_CAJPHE010000028.1:0-87478 GCF_905339875.1 Burkholderia sp. BCC1998 | reverse complement strand
GGCATGCGACTACCTTGCGAAGAAACTCAACGGCAAGGGTAACGTGATCATCGAGAACGGCCCGCAGGTGTCGGCCGTGATCGATCGCGTGAACGGCTGCAAGACCGTGCTCGCGAAGAACCCGGGCATCAAGCTGCTGTCGAGCGACCAGGACGGCAAGGGCTCGCGCGAAGGCGGGATGAACACGATGCAGGGCTACCTGACGCGCTTTCCGAAGCTCGACGGCGTGTTCACGATCAACGACCCGCAGGCGATCGGCAGCGATCTCGCGGCGAAGCAGCTGAACCGCCCGAACATCGTGATCACGTCGGTCGACGGCGCGCCCGACATCGAAGTCGCGCTGAAGTCGAACACGCTCGTGCAGGCGTCGTCGAGCCAGGATCCGTGGGCGATGGCGCAGCAGGCCGTAAACGTCGGCTACGGGATCATGAACGGCCAGAAGCCGGCCAACCCGATGATCCTGATCGAGCCGACGCTCGTCACGCGTGACAACGTGAAGGGCTACAAAGGCTGGAGCAGCCCGCGCTGATCGCGCGACGCGACCCGCGATTCCTGGCGGCGCCGGTCGGTGCGGGTCGGTGCCGCGCGCGGACACCGGCCCTGCCCGTCCGTTCACCCCAACCGCCGCACCGCCGCGCGACGCGCCGAGGCACATGGTCTCGACACAACGACGACGCTCCCCCGCCGGGCCGTATTCGGCGAAGCGCTGACCGACTTCATCCGTGATGACGCGCGGCATTGGCGCAGCGTCGCCGGCGGTTCATGCTGGAACGTGGCGCGCGCCCGCGCGCGGCTCGGCGTGCCGACCGCCTTCGCCGGCACGGTCAGCCGCGCTGATTCGGCGGCACAGGAAAACGCCAGGCGAAGCATCCGCGCTGCCCGGTCACGCACCACGCGTCCCGCCGTTAACGCGCGCCCGCAGCAGTTGCAGGCTCTCGTCGACACTCAGTTCGGACATCGCATCGTCGCGCAGCGTATCGTCGGTCGCGCGGCGCAGCGCATGCAACGCGTGCTCCTTGAGCCGCACGATCGCGAACTGCAGCCCGCGTGCCGCGCATTCGGCGGCGAACGTGCGCAACGACTCGATCGTCGTGCCGTCGACGTCCGGCGTTTCCTCGAGACTCAGCATCACGGTATGCGTGTCGGGCGCGGCCTTCATCAGCGCGCGCACGCGATTGAGCATCCGATCGGCGTTCGCGAAAAACAGCTGCGCCTCGGGCCGCACGATCAGCACACCGGGGATCGGCTTCGCATCGGCGTGATTCGCGACGTCGACGAAATCGTGGCCGTCGCGCAGCCGGCCGAGTACGCTCACGTTCGGCTCCGACAACTTGCGCAGCGTCAGCAGCAGGTTCACGCCGATGGCCGCGAGCAGCCCGTGCAGCACGCCGAGCACGAGCACCGCGAGCAGCGCGGCGATCACGACCAGCCGGTCGCGATGCCAGACCCAATACGGCCGGAACACCGACGGATGCAGCGAGTGGCTGACCGCGAAGATCACGATCGCCGCGAGCACGGGCTCCGGCGTGCGCGCGAGTTGCGGCAGCAGCAGCCACACGATCAGCGCGACCACGCCGGCCGCCCACAAGCCCGCGAAACGCGACTGCGCGCCGGCCGCCTCGTTCGCGGACGTCGCCGAATAGCCCGCGCCGACCGGCATTCCGTGCAGCAGCCCCGACACGAGGTTCGCGCAGCCGATCGCGACCAGGTCGCGGTTCGCCGACACGCTGTCGCCGTGCTTCAGCGCGAAGTTGCGAATCGATCCGTACGACTCCGCATACAGGATCAGCATCAGCGCGAAGGCGAGCTCGACCGTCTGCATCCATGCGTTCCGGTCGAGATGCGGCAGCCCGAACTCGAGATGCCGGAAATCGATGTGTCCGACGATCGCGATCCCGTAATGCTGCCAGTCGAACACATAGCCGGCCGCGATCGACAGCACGATCACGACGAGCGTCGCGGGCACGCGCGAGCGCCGCCCGAGCACGAACAGCAGCGCGAGCGCGGTCGCGCCGAGCGCGACGCTCGCGAGGTTTGCATGCGGTGCGCCGGTGACGAGGTCGAGTGCGACGCGCGGCGCATCGCTGTGCTGCACGGAGATCGCGAGAATCTTCGGCAGCTGCTTGATCACGATCGTCAGCGCCAGGCCGAACGTGAAACCGCGCAGGACCGGTCGCGCGACGAAATCCGACATGCCCCCGAGCCGCGCGACGCCCGCCAGGATGAACAGCACGCCGGTCATCGCGACGAGCGCGGCCGCGAGCGCGAGCTGCGCGGCAAGCGCCATCCCCGACTCGGCCAGCACGGTCGCGGCGAGCACGGCCGCTGACGACGACGTCGACGACACGATCGCAAAGCGACTGCTGCCGGCCAGCGCATAGACGACGAGCCCCGACAGCAGCGCGATCAAACCGGCCTGCGGCGGCAGGTTGGCGAGACCCGCGTATGCGACCGCCTCGGGAATCAGCAACCCGGCGATCGACAGGCCAGCCAGCGCATCGAGGCCGATGCGCTGCGTGGGCGGCGGCGGCGCCGCATCGAGTGCAGCAAAATGCTCGGGATGCTGCAAGCCGGCATCCGGACGGGTCGGGGCAGTCGTCATGAGGCGGTAGGCGCCGGGTGCGGGTCAGGGTTTGACGGCGATGACACCCGACCAGCCGGGCAGATAGCGCGCGTCCTGCTCGTGCGCGCGGCGCAGCGAGATGTCGAGTGCCTTCGCGAAGTTCTTGCGGATCTGGTCGAGCGTCACGTGCTGGCGCAGGTAGTCGGCCCACAGGAATTCGCTGAACGGCGTCGCATCCTTCGCGTAGCCGCCGGCCGTGCGCAGTTCGCCCGCGAGGCTTCGATACGGATCGTCCTGGAGCCCCGTCAGCGCCTTCGGCAGTTGTGCGTAGTCGCGACGCGAGCCGTCCACGCCGAACGGATGCACCCACTGGTTGTGTTCCATCATCCGCCAGAAGATCGTGTCGTCGAGCCAGGACAGATCCTTCAGCAGCATCGCGTTCACGCGCGCCTCCCCTTCCTCGATCAGCGCCAGGCCGAGATGGTGATGGTCGGTGATGTAGTGCAGCCCGCCCGGGCCGAGGACAGCCGGAAACCAGTGCGAGTCGATCGCGGCCTTGCGGGCGCGCTTGTCGAGCGCCTTCCAGTGCTTGCGCTTCGCTTTCACTTCGCGATAGCCGACCGTCATTTGCGTCGGACGCAGTGCGTCGAGCCGGACGGGAATGAGATGAACGTCGTTGCCGAGTGCCATGGTCGTACCCCATGTTGCGAATTTCCGGCAACGATACTCCTGATCGTGCGAGCCGTTAATACGTCGCGACCTCGATGCGCGTGCGCTTGACCATCCCTGACATCCGGTCGCGTCCGCACGCGATGCTATGTACGCAGGTCGTCGCGCTCGAGACGATGGCGAACGTAAGGAATGCCATCGTGAACGACGCTCACGCGCCGCATCCCGAGCTTGCGCGCGACGTTCAGCGAACCCGAATTCGCCTCCGCGATATCGGCGATCACGCGCGGCAGCCGCACGGTGTCGAACGCGTGACGCACGACGGCCGCGGCGGCCTCGCACGCGATGCCGCGCCCCCACGCCACGCGCACGAGCCGCCAGCCGATCTCGACGTCGCGCGCGCCGCCCGCATAATCGGGAATCAGCAGGATCCAGCCGATGAACGCGTCGGGCGCGGCCTTCTCGAAGATCGACCAGTAACCGAGGCCCGGCGGATAGGCGCGCGTGATCCGGTGCGTGACGAAGCGGCGATGTTCGTCGGGGTCGTGCCACGGCCCCGCGATGTAGCGCGTGACCTCCGGATCGCGATCCATCGCGATGCTCGCGTCGAGGTCGGCCAGCACGCGCGGGCGCAGCCACAGCCGCGCGGTCTCCAGGGCGGGCAGCGCGGCAACGGACGGTTCGGTCATCGGGGCTCCTGATTCGGGTGGCGATGCGCATCGCGTGCATTACGTATCTGATACAAAAAACCTTCCGGAATGATACAGACGACTGTCGCTCGTCACGCACACGCTCATTTCCGTTTTCTCAACAGTTCATTTCGTAGGGATTATTCCCGATGCGCGGTTATCGCGCCCCACATCGCGCGGCGCGGCGGCCTACACTCGATCCATGCCCCCGCGCCGCGCGCCAGCCGGGCCGGCATCCGCCGGCAGAGTGTGCGCACAAGCCAACGAGGAGACCTCGGACATGAGCTGGACCCGCGAACAACGCAACGTCACGATCGCCGCCTACCTGGGCTGGACACTCGACGCGTTCGATTTTTTCCTGATGGTCTTCGTGCTGAAGGACATCGCCGCCGAATTCGCGTCGACGATTCCCGCCGTCGCGTTTGCGCTTACGCTCACGCTCGCGATGCGCCCGATCGGCGCGCTGATCTTCGGGCGGCTCGCCGATCGTTTCGGCCGCCGCCCGACGCTGATGGTCAACATCGCATGCTATTCGCTGCTCGAGCTCGCGTCGGGCTTCGCGCCGAGCCTCACCGCGCTGCTCGTGCTGCGCGCGCTGTTCGGCATCGCGATGGGCGGCGAATGGGGCGTCGGCTCCGCGCTGACGATGGAAACCGTACCGACCCATGCGCGCGGCTTCGTGTCGGGCTTGCTGCAGGCCGGTTATCCGAGCGGCTACCTGCTCGCGTCCGTCGTGTTCGGCCTGCTCTACCAGACCATCGGCTGGCGCGGGATGTTCATGGTCGGCGTGCTGCCTGCGCTGCTCGTGCTGTACGTGCGCACGCACGTGCCCGAATCGCCGGCCTGGAAGCAGATGGAAAAGCGCCCGCGCCCGAGCCTCGGCGCCACGCTGCAGCAGAACTGGAAGCTCACGATCTACGCGATCGTGCTGATGACCGCGTTCAACTTCTTCTCGCACGGCACGCAGGATCTCTACCCGACCTTCCTGCGCGAACAGCATCACTTCGATCCGCACACCGTGTCGTGGATCACGATCGTGCTGAACATCGGTGCGATCGTCGGCGGCCTGTCGTTCGGCGCGATCTCGGAGCGGATCGGCCGCCGCCGCGCGATCTTCATCGCCGCGCTGATCGCGCTGCCGGTGCTGCCGCTGTGGGCTTTCTCGAGCGGCCAGCTCGCGCTCGCCGCCGGCGCGTTCCTGATGCAGATCTCGGTCCAGGGTGCGTGGGGCGTGATCCCCGTCCACCTGAACGAGATCTCGCCCGACGAGATCCGCGCGACCTTCCCCGGCGTCGTCTACCAGCTCGGCAACCTGCTCGCGTCGGGCAACGCGACGATGCAGGCATCGCTCGCGGTCTCCCAGGGCAACAACTACAGTTTCGCGCTGGCGCTCGTGGCCGGCATCGTCGCCGTCGTGATCGCCGTGCTGATCCTGTTCAGCCGCGAACGGCGCGGCATCGACATGACGCAATCGGTCAATACGCGTACCACCATCGGCTGAAGCCACGTATTGCCGCGACGCATCATCGCGCGTGCCCCGTCCCGCCTGGGCCGCGCGACATACTTTCCGCATCCGCACATCGAACTAGAGGAATTTGTCCAGATTCCGCGCTTGCCCGCGCCGCACGCGTTTTTTTATCTTAATAAAAACGGCTGTTTGAATCAGACAATCAAATCACCTGTTCGCGGCCGGGCAACCGGCATTGGGAGGCGGGACATGGCAGTCAGTCAGGAGGGGCGAGCGTCCGCGGGACGACCGTCCGGGACGCGGTCATCCGGCAATCGGCAGACCGGCGGGACGAAGGCGCGCATTCTCGATGCGGCCGAGGACCTGTTCATCGAACATGGCTTCGAAGCGATGTCGATGCGGCAGATCACGTCGCGCGCGACGGTGAACCTCGCCGCGGTCAACTACCACTTCGGCAGCAAGGAAGCGCTGATCCACGCGATGCTGTCGCGCCGGCTCGACCAGCTCAACCTGGAACGCCTCGGCATCCTCGACCGCTTCGATGCGCAGCTCGGTGCGCACATCACCTGCGAGCACGTACTCGGCGCGATGTTCATTCCCGCGCTGAAGGCGTCGCGCGACCCCGAGCGCGGCGGCCCCGCGTTCCTGCGGCTGATCGGCCGCGCGTACACCGATCCGTCGCCGTTCGTGCGCAACTTCCTGACCGCGCACTACGCGAGTGTCGCCGGCCGCTTCTTCGATGCGTTCCAGCGCGCGCTGCCGCATCTGCCGCGCACCGAGCTCGGCTGGCGGCTGCACTTCGCGATCGGCGCGCTGTCCGGCGCGCTGGCCGGCGCCGAAACCGAAAGCCTGATCGACGAATTCTCGCAAGGCCGCACGATGAACGACGTGCAGATGATCGCGCGGCTGTCCTCGCTGATCGTCGCCGCGCTGAAGGCACCGATGCCCGACAGCGCGCAGTTGTCGATCTTCGCGGCCGTGCTCGACGATGCGGGTGCGAGCGAAGCGTTCGGGCTGTCGTCGAGCACGGCTGCTGCCGATACGGCGACGGCGCCTTCGGCGAGCTGATCGCACCAGGCCGCGCAGGCGGCGTTTCACGATTTGGGCGGCCCGGGCCGGCGTTGATGCGTCGGCCCGGGCCGAACGAATGTCATGCGGCGGAAGCCAAGGCAGGCTTGCTTTCGTCGACGAAAAACATGGGTACGAGTAAGCGCTGGAGTGCTGACTCTCACTGACTGCGAAGCATGGGGCGGGAGTAAGCGCTGAAGTGCTGACTCTCACCGACCGCGAAGCATGGGTGAGCGTAAGCGCTGAAGCGCCAACTCTCACCGACCGCAAAGCATGGGTGAGCGTAAGCGCTGAAGTGCCAACCCTCACCGACCGCAAAGCATGGGGTGAGCGTAAGCGCTGAAACGCCAACTCTCACCGACCGCGAAGCATGGGGCGAGAGCAAGCGCTGAAGCGCTAACTCTCACCGACCGCGAAGCATGGGGTACGAGTAAGCGCTAAAGCGCTAACTCGTACCGACACCGGAGACACATCATGGCCTCATCCGCAGCAACCGCAGCGGCCCAGCTCCCGCCGAACAGCGACGGCATCTGGTACGCGTCGTATCCGCCCGGCGTGCCGCACGAGATCGACGTCACGCAATACGCATCGCTCGTGCAGTTCTTCGACGAATGCACGACGCGCTTCGCCGAGCGGGTCGCCTACGTGAGCGCCGGCGCATCGATGACCTACCGCACGCTCGCGCAGAAAGTCGACGCGTTCGCGTCGTATCTGCAAAGCACCGGCGTAAAACCGGGCGACCGCGTCGCGATCATGCTGCCGAACACGTTCCAGTACCCGGTCGCGCTATTCGGCACGCTGAAGGCCGGCGCGATCGTCGTCAACGTCAATCCGCTCTACACCGCGCGCGAACTCGCGCACCAGTTGAAGGACAGCGGCGCGCAGACGATCGTCGTGTTCGAGAACTTCGCGCGCACGCTGCAGGACGCGCTGCCGGAAACGCAGGTAAAGAACATCATCGTCACCGCGCTCGGCGACCTGCTTGCCGACGGTTTCAATGCGAAGGGACGCCTGATCAATTTCGTGCTGAAGCACGTGAAGAAGCTCGTGCCGGCCTACAACCTGCCGCAGGCGATCCGGCTGCGCTCCGCCCTCGCACTCGGCGCACGCGGCAAACCGCAGCCGGTGCAGACGACCCGCGACGATCTCGCGTTCCTGCAGTACACCGGCGGCACGACCGGCGTCGCGAAAGGCGCGATGCTCACGCACGGCAACCTGATCGCGAACCTGCTGCAAGCGAAGGCGTGGATCGCCGACCAGGTGTCGGGCGACGTCGAGACCGTGCTCACGCCGCTGCCGCTCTATCACATCTATTCGCTGACGGTGAACGCGTTCATCTTCATGGGGCTCGGCGGGCGCAACATCCTGATCGCGAACCCGCGCGACATGAACATGGTGATGAAGATCATCCGCAACGAAACGTTCACCGGGATCACCGGGATCAACACGCTGTACAACGCGTTCCTCGACAACGAGGAATTCCGCAAGCGCGACTTCTCGAAGCTCAAGCTCGCGATGGCGGGCGGCATGGCGATGCAGCGCGCGGTCGCGGAGCGCTTTCAGCAAGTCACGGGCCGGCCGGTCATCGAGGGCTACGGGCTCACCGAATGCTCGCCGATCGTCACGATGAATCCGGTGAACCTGAGCGACATGGCCGGGTTCAGCGGCTCGATCGGCCTGCCGGCCCCGTCGACACTCGTGCGCTTTCGCCGCGAGGACGGCACCTGGGCCGCCGTCGGCGAGCCGGGCGAGCTGTGCGTGCACGGCCCGCAGGTGATGCGCGGCTACTGGCAGCGGCCCGACGAGACCGCGAAGGTGATCGACGCCGACGGCTGGCTCGGCACCGGCGACATCGGCGTGATGGACGAGCGCGGCTTCATCCGCCTCATCGACCGCAAGAAGGACATGATCCTCGTGTCGGGTTTCAACGTGTATCCGAACGAGATCGAGGAAGTGCTGGTCATGCATCCGGGCATCAGCGAAGCCGCTGCGATCGGCATCCCGGACGAAGTACAGGGCGAACGGATCAAGGTCTTCGTCGTGCGCCGCGACCCGACGCTGACGGTCGACGACGTGCTCGCGCACTGCCGCAAGAACCTGACCGGCTACAAGATGCCGAAATTCGTCGAGTTCCGCGATGCGCTGCCGCAGACCAACGTCGGCAAGATCCTGCGCCGCGCGCTGCGCGACGAGGAACTCGCCAGGATCAAGGCCGCAAAGCAAGGCTGAACGATCCGATGAGCCCCGAGACGCTGTCGATGAACGAAGGAACGAAGCGCCGCGCGCGGTACGCCGCCGCGGCACTCGCGTGCGTGCTGTCGCTCGCGCAAGCCAGCCTGCACGCCGAGGAAACCGCCGATGCCGCGAGCGCGGTACAGGAGGCCGCACTGCCGGCGGAGCTGGCGAAGGTCACGCGCGAGCCGGTCGCGCAGCAGGCGCGCTGGCTGCGCACGGCCGCCCAGCGCGGCGCGCTCGCGCAACTCGACGACGCGACGCTTACGGCGCTGTTCAAGGCCCTCGATCCGCTCGCCGTACCGCTCTATATCCGCAATGGTCCCAACGGCTATCCGTCGTACCAGTTCACGATGGTGCGCCAGGAACGCATCAGCGGGAAATGGTCCGACACGCCCGACCGCATGCTCGTGAAGACGACCCGCGAACCGTTGCGCGTTTATGCGAAATGGCTGCCGGGCGGCGCGCATGCGGGACAGGAGACGATCTACGACACGACGCGGCGCAAGGACGAGATGTACGGCCATCTCGGCGGCCTGCTCGGCAAGATTCCGTTGTGGACGGCGCTCGACGGCGCACTCGCGCGTGCGCAGTCGAATCACCAGGTGAAGGATCTCGGCACCGAGTTCATCACGAACCTGTACCTGACCGAAGGAAGGAAATACCAGGAAGCCGGCGTGCAGCGGCCGACCCAGGTGGAGGCGAAGACGATCGGCGGCGTGCGCGTCGTCGCACTCACCTACGAGACGCCGACCGGCCGGCCGCAGTTCTACGCGAAAAAGGAAATCCTCGGGCTCGACCTGCACGCGCCCTACTTCAGGACCATCGAGTCCTATGACAACGACGGCAGGATCTTCGAACGGATCGTCATCGAGAAAATCGCGCCGGCGACGCTCGACGAAACCGCGTTCGACCCGAAGAACCCGGACTATGCGTTCTGATCGTCACCGGCGTCGGCGCCACGCACGTCGCGCTCAATCATCATCGTCGTCGTGATGATGCTTGTGCCAATGCTTGTAATAATGCTTGCGCCATTTCCGGTAGCCGTCGTCGTCCTCGTCGCCGTAGTAGCCGTATCCGTAACCCGGATAAGCGACCACCGCAGGCTGCGGCGCCACATAGACCGGCGCCGGTTCGACATAGACCGGTGCGACCGGCACGCCGATGCCCACCGACAGGTCGACGCGCCCCGCCATTGCACTGCCGGAAGCGAGCAACGCCACACTCCCGATCCACACCGCCAATCCCCTCTTGTTCATGTTCCCCTTCCCGGATCCGCCGGCCTGCCCGGCATGCACGTGGAATGTAATCCCGCCGCGCGCCGCCCGGTGCTACGCCATTGCGAGATTCGTAACGCGACGTAACGAAACGGCACTAGCCATTCGACCGAATCGCGAAAATGCACGGGAACGTCTATAGTGGGTTACGGTTCGACACAATCACGACTGCGCGCTGGTGGAACGAACAGGGTAAAATCCCGCCAAACACTTGGTGGGCAACCACGCCACACACGCACAACATATTCTCTGACGCAGGCTCCTGCCGCACCTCAATGGCCAATCCCGCAGAATCCCATCCGCAAAACGACTTCATCAATTCGGCGCGCAAGGAACGTAAGCGCGTTGAAATCTATCTCGTCAACGGCATTCGTCTGACGGGATGTATCGAGTCGTTCGACCAGTACCTGGTGATGCTGCGCACCCCCGTGGGTCTGCAAGGCATCTACAAGCGTGCGATTTCCACGATCCAGCTCGACACGGGCGGCTCGCGCCCGGGCGGCGGCGGTCCCCGCGGCCCGCGGCCCGGCGGTCGGCCGGGCGGCCGCGAAGGCGGCGGCCACAGCCCGTACGGCTCGCATGGCGGCTCCCGCGAATCGCGTGGCGACGGCGGCGGCTACGGCTCGCGCGAGCCGCGTGAAGGTTACGGTTCCCGTGAACCGCGCGAGGGTTATGGCGCGCCGCGCGAGCCCCGCGAAGGCTATGGCGCCCCGCGCGAAAGCTACGGCGCACCGCGCGATGCCGGCGACGCATCGGGCAACACGTCGCCGTCCGACGCACGCGGCGGCAACGGGCCGGTGATCGTCACGCGCCGCCGGCGAATCGTGCCGGACGGCCAGTAAAACAAAAGGGCAAGCCAGGCGGCTTGCCCTTTTTTCTGGCGGATCGGCGCGGCATGTCGCCGCACCGGCCGTGCCGTGATCGCTCAGTGTGCCGTCGTCGGCAAACCTGCGTCGGCCTCCCGCTGCAGCGAACGCACCTGCTGCTGCAACGCGCGCAGTTGCGACTGAAGCGCCGCCTGTTGCGCCTGCAGCGCCGCCGTTTCGTTGCGGACGCTCTTCTGGCGATCCGCGACCGCCGCCTGCTGCTCGCGGGCGATCGAGATATCGGCCTGCAGACGCCGCGCCCGCTCCTGCGCGACTTCGATCTGCCGATCCGTCTGCACCTTCTGCGACTCCAGCTTCGCCGCACGCAGCTCGTTGACGGACAGCCGTTCCGCCTGACGCGAGAAATCGCGATAGATCGCTTCCGCGCGCGATTCGTCGTAAGTCTTGATCACGCGCCAGAACGCCTTCTGCTGGAACAGCGCGACGAAATAGGAACCGTCCTTCACGCTGAACAGTTGGCTCGCGCCGTAGCTGCCGTTATAGCTGGTGCGCATTTCCGTCAGCGAATGCGCCTGGATCTGGCGCTGCAGTTCGTCAACCGTGCTCTGCCCCGTCGTCTCGCCTGCCTGCGGCTGTATCGAGGTTTGAACCTGCTGATCGATCACCGGAATCGCCGCCACCGGTGCCGACGCCTGCTGTACCGCCGGCGATGCATTGCCCGCCAACCCCTGCGCGAACGCGCCCTGCATGCCTCCCATCATCGCGAGCAACACCCACGCCCGCCCCAACCCCGTCATATGGCTCATGAATTTTGATTCCTGCCCGTGTCGTTGTAATTCAGCGCGATTTTATCGCATTAATTATTCGCTTTCGCGGGTCTCGGGCTCTTCGTCGAAGATCTGATATTTGCGCATCTTTTCCCACAGCACCTTCCGGCTGATGCCGAGCTGCTGCGCCGTATCCTGGCGTCGCCAGCCGTTTGCGTCGAGGGCCGCGATCACGCGGCTGCGCTCGTTCATGTCCCACTTGCTGCGGTCGACGAAGACCTCCGCCACGCTCTCCGCCGGCACCGGCTGCGCCGCATTGCGCGCATGCGCGACCAGCCGCTGCAGTCGCGCGGCGTCCCAGCCGCCCGTTTGCCGCACCGTCACGCCGACGCGCTCCGCAAGGTTGCGCAGTTCGCGCACATTGCCGGGGAAATAGCTGTCCGCGACCGCATCCGCGAGCCAGTAAGGCAGGTCGGACAGTTGCGCGAGCCGTTCGTCGCCCACCACCTCCGCGACGAACGACTTGAACAGCGCAATCTTGTCGACCGCGCCCCGCTCTTCCAGCGACGGAATGCTCAGTTCGATCACCGCGAGCCGGTAATAAAGATCCGCGCGGAACAGGCCTTCCTTCACGAGCTGCGGCAGCTTCTTGTTGCTGGCCGCGACGAGACGGAAATCGACCTTGATCGGCGTCGTCGCGCCGACCCGCAGCACGGCGCCGTCCTCGAGCACGCGCAACAGCTTGACCTGCTGATACAACGGCAGATCGCCGACTTCGTCGAGGAACAGCGTGCCGCCCGCCGCCTGCTCGAAATAGCCTTTATGCGCAACAACCGCGCCGGTAAACGAGCCTTTTGCGTGCCCGAAGAACAGCGATTCGAACAGGCCGTCCGGAATCGCACCGCAGTTGACCGGCACGAATTCGCCGTCGCGGTAGCGCGAATGCTTTTCGTGGAGCAATTGCGCGATGCGTTCCTTGCCGACGCCGGTTTCGCCGTGCAGCAGCACGTTGGTGTCGCAGTCGGCGAACATATCGACCTCGTGCAGCAGCGCCTGCATCGACTCCGAGTGCGCGACGAGTTCGGACGGCCGCAGCGTATCGGCCGCATGCGCGCGCAGCTGCGTGACGAGCTTGCCGATCATCCCGCGCAGCTCGGCGCACGTGAAGTCGAGCGGCAGGATGTGCGAATAGTCGGGCGGATACTGCGACGCGTCGTGGTCGCGCGCCGCGCCGACCCAGACGACCGGCATGCCGATGTTGGCCTGCCAGTCGCGCAGGAACGCCGCGCCGGTTTCGATCATCGTCACGCTGATGATCGCGAGCGATGGCCGCAGTGCGGCGCGCTCCGGCGAGATTTCCGCATTGTCGGCGCGGATCACTTCGACGTCGAAGCTCGCCATGCAGCGGGCAACGCGGTCGACAATGTCCGCCTTGCCTTCCCAGACGTACAGGTCGAGTTCTGCGATTGCGGAGGGGGTTCTCATCGTTGATGCTTTCAATGAACGATTTGCGGGGCGTTGCAAGTCAAGCCGTGTTGAATCACGGTCAGCTGTCCGATCTGCAATCCTAATGCCGTCAGCAATGGTGTCACCAGCGTATTGAGCAACGGATTGACGAGCCCGAGCAGCAAAGGAATGAGCTGCCCCGTCAGCGGCTGAAGAATCTCGGTCAGGATCGATAGATCCAGCCCCAAGACATTCAGCTGAAGCGACGGTAGATTCAACAGATTGGTCAGTTGTACGTTGAGTGTGTTGGTCGCCGTCGACGACGTGGTCCAGTTGGGCCCGAGAGACCACGCGGACGACGTACAAGCGCCGTTGCTCGGCTTGGTATTGCAGAACGAGTATTGCGAACTGTTCTGATAGACGATCCCCGTCCCGCTCAATGACAGGCTGGCGTTCAGCGCGCCAGGGGTCGAGGGCAATGGCGGCCCGCTGTAGATGGGCGTGCTGGCGCTACTCCCAACGTACGCGACGGGATTCGATACCGACAGGACGACTTGCAGAAGCGAAAAATTGCCGAGTAGTCCCCCGCCCGACAACTTGGCAACGGGAATCGTGCCGGAGGTGGACGCACAGCTCGGTGAATTGAGGTTCAGCTTGCCGCCAGTTGTTTGTCCGGCGCAAATCATCGCTACACCCGGCAACGCACCGAACGTCGCGGTGCTCGATGCAGGGGTCGATTGGCAACTCGTATTGGCCAGCCAAGCGCGCCCTGGGCCGCCCAGGATGATATAGAGCGGCAAGTGCGGTCCCGTCAGCTGAAGCGTCAATACGCCGGGAATTCCCAGTGGAGGCGGATCCGACAGCGCCTGCACATCGACGTAGAGTCCGATCTCCGCTTGCGACGCCTGCGTGCGCCAGATGCCGTTCACTTGTCCGGCCTCGCCGATCCCGATCGACGGCGGTGCCAGCACCTGCAATTGCAGGCTGTTGACTCGAACCAGCGACGACACCGCTGAAATGAGCGGGCAAAACGGACTGCCGGGGCAGTTGCCTTGGCCGACCGACACCGTCAGCGCGCTGTTGTATGCCCCGACCTCCGCCGTCGTCAGCAACAGTTGAAGCACATTGATGCTTGCGTTCGCGGCCGCTTCCGCATTGCTGCCCGAGTATTGAAGGAGACTTCCCAAAGAGATCTTGTTGGCATTGACGTTGGCGCCAACACTGTTCTTCAGCGCGGTGAGTACCGTGCCCACCGTGGTATTGCTGCCGACCGCGGTGGCGGTGAGGTTCAGGATATCCGCTACGGTCAGATTGAGACCGAGCAACTTCCCGACGCTGGCTGGACTCGACATCCCCGCGGTGCCGAGCTGTGTCGCGACGTTCGCCAGCTGACCCAGCGTAACGTTTGCCCCGGCCAACGCCTGGTAACTCGCCAGACCGACATTGACGTTGGCCGACGCGCCCAGCAATCCGGTGAGCAGCGGGTCAAGGATCGCGGACGACGAGGAATTCAGGCTCGCGAGCGTCGACCCCACGCTGAACGTGTCGATTGCCGCCGCGCGTGCGGTAGCCGTTGCGGAAACAACGACCTGCCGCCCGCTCAACTTGTTCAGCAGCCCAAGGAAGAAGTAGCTCACCTGCCGGTACGCCGTCACCTGCGCCGCATTCGCCGCGGCCGACGCCGGCGTCACATAGGCGGTCGACGGATCCCACCTCCCGCAACTGACGGCAATCTGGTCCCTTCCCGCCGTAGGATTTGCCGTTGCCGTGGCGCTTATCAGCGTAACCGTATAACCCTTGTCGTTGATGTTCGCGCTCGTGGTTACATTGTTCTTCGCATCGCTCAGGCAACCAGTCGGATCGCTCGACATCGGCTGCACCGCCGCCAACGCGGCCAGGTCCGCGACCCGCTGCAGATCCCGCTTCTGCAGATACAGATTCGCGATGTCGATGACCCCGAGCACGACGATCGCGACCGTGACCCAGAGCGCTGCCATGACCACGATGGAACCGCGTTGACGTCGCTTCCCCGGCCAGCGAGCACCGCGCCGACGAGCCCCCTGCGCTTGATCTGCGTGCATCATCATCTTGCTTACTGCGTGCTCTGCCCACTACCCGACATACCGCCGGACGAACTGCCCAGCTGCGTGCTCATCGACTCCGGAATCTTGTTCTTGAACGAATCGAGGTAGCGCTGGTAGACCAGCGACGCGACGTCGCCGAGCATCGGCTGCACCGGTGCCGAAGCGCGGTTGTCCCGCTGGATCGAGAGCCATTGTTTCGTCGAATGGTCGACGTCGGATGCGGCCGGCGCTGTTGCGTCTTGCGCCTGTGCGGCTACGGCCCCCATCGCCATCGTCATGATCGTGCCCAGCACCACGATGCGGTGCGCAAACTCGTTTCGGTAATGTTTATTGTTCATGTCGTTCCCCCGCCTGTCGTTCATTGTGCAAACCGTTGCAGTAGCGGCACGGTCTGGTCATAGCCGAAATTGTTTGCCATCGGTGTAATGGGCGCGTTCGCAGCACGCCGCGATACGACCGGCGGCGTCGCAACCGCACGCTGCTGCGCCCGTGCGGCGGCCACAATCCTTGCGGCATCGCTCGTGATGTCCTTGCGGATTTCTGCCGCCAGACGCTGCTGGCTCATCAGCCGCTGCGCGTCCTGTGTGCGCCCGGCCGCTAGGAGATACAGCGCGAGATTGCTGACGATCTTCGGATTACGTTGATCCAGTTCCGCGGCCTTCATCAGCGGCACTCGCGCACCGACCACATCGCCGTTACGCAATTTCGCATAGGCGAGATCGGACAGCAGCGATGCGTCGGTCGGCGCAAGCTCGGACGCCTGCGTCAATGCCTGTACCGCCTGGCCGAAATCGCCGGCCGCACCGGCGATCAACCCGAGCCCGCGATAACCGCGCGCGGCGAGCGGCGTCTTCAGCAACTGCGTATAGGCCGCCGCGCTCGCGGCCGGCTGGTCGGTCATGCGCAGCGCGTCCGCGCGCAGCAGGATCGTGTCCGGTGACACGCCGTACGCCTTGTCGTATGCGTCGATGTGCGCAAGCGACGCATAAAAGAGACCCTGCGCCTGCATCCGCTGGATCAAACCGAGATACATCGCGGGCGTATCCGGCACCGCCTGCTTCTGGTCGGCCGCCTGAATCAGCGCCGCGCGCTCGACCTGCGCACCGACGCCGTACCCGCTTTCCTTGGTCGCGCAAGCGCCGAGCAGCAGCACCGCTGCCGCCATACTTGCCTGCGTCCCCATCCTGCCGATCCGCTTCATCGTCTTTCCTTCCCCCCATCAATGATGCGCCGACAGCGCATGCATCACTGCCAGAAAGCCGGGGCCCGCCGTCACGATCAACAGTGCGGGCAACAGCGTCAGGACCATGACACCCGTCATCTTCACGGTCAATCGACCGATGCGCTCGCGCAGCATCGCGCGGCGCGTCTCGCGCAGTCGGTCACCGAACTGCTTGAGCGGTTCCTGTACCGCGCCGCCATGCTTGTCGACCTGCACCATCAAGCGGGCAATCGCGCGCAAGTCCTCGTTGTCGAAGCCGCCCGACAACCTTTGCATCGACTGGTCGCGCGTGCGGCCCGCCGCAAACTGGCGTTGCGCGATGCCAACCTCGGACGACAGCACCGGCATCATCCCGCGGAAATCGTTCGTCACGACCTGCAGGCTTTGATCCAGCGACAGTCCGACGCCCTGCAACAAGCGCAGCATGTCGACGAACAGCGGTAGTTCGTCGACGACGCTTTGGCGACGGGCCGCAGCACGGCGTTGCACGACAAGCTTCGGTAACATGAAGCCAAGCGCGAGTGCGGCGAACATCCCGATCATCCAGTATCCGCCCTTCATTCGCCCACTGGCCAATATCGCGAACACAAGCGGCAACACGATCCCGCAAGCGATCCGCGCGCTCAGGAACAGTCCGCGCGTGCGTGCGTCGACGTATCCGCATTGCTCGAGCAGACGACGATCCTCTTCCGCGACGATGTGCTTGCCCAATCCGGTATCGAGCCAGCGCAGCCCCGCCGCAGACAATCGTGCGAGCATCCGCTCGATGCGCTGCTGGCCACGCGTGTCCGGTCTCGCTTCTGTACGTTCTTCCGTCGAGGTCCGTAGCCTGGCCGCTTCGAGTGCTGCCATGCGCTGGTCGAGCGCATCGGCCAGCGCGCGTTCGGCACGCGACGTGGCGCTCGCACGCAGCAACGCGATCATGCCAAGCAAGAGCACGCCCACCGCGCCGAGCGCCAGGGCAATCGAGCCGATCTGAGTTGCCGTCATCGCATCACCTGAGTCGAGCCATTCGATACAACCACACGCTCCCGGCAACCTGCATCAGGAACGCGAAAACGAGGAGCGTGCGCCCGTTCGGATCAATCCACATGCCTTCCAGATACTTCGGATTTGTCATCACGACAAAACTGCCGATCGCGATCGGCAGCATCACGAGCACGAACGCGGACAGCCGCGTCTCCGCCGACATCGCCGTCAGTTCGCGCTCGGCCTGCTCGAGATCGCGCATGAACACAGCCATACGTTCGAGCATCACGTCCGCACGACCGCCATACTTGACCGACAGCCGCAGCACCGAGCCGAGCAGTTCGAATTCCTGCGTCCGGTATATCTTCGCGATATGGAGCATCGCGCGATCGATCTCGACACCTGTGCGCAACATCCGGGAGACGTGATCGAGACACCCCCGCAGCGGCTCCTCGGTCGTCAGCAGCGCTGCCTGAAATGCGGCCGGCACGCTGTTACCGAGCGTCACCAGTCGCACGATCCCGTCGAGAAACGACGGGATCTGCCGGACGATCTTCAGTCGCCGACGCTGAATTCGCGAGGCGAGCCAGATGCCAAGAATCGCGCTTCCGCAGACGAGCGCCGCGAAACATGCGAGCGCGCCGCCGCGACTGCCCGCGATTGCCGCAATCGCGACGAGCGCGGTCAGTGCGCCGACCGCCTTGCCGCGCGCGCCTTCGATCCCGGCGCGGTTCACGAGGTTGGCCAAATATTCCGCCGTCACCCCGTACCAGTGCGTCCAGAACGCATCCGACGACGCATTGCGTACGCCGCCGGATGAAGACACAGAGCGCGACGCAGCGGATGCCGCCGGTTTCGCGGCAGGTGCCGCCGCGCGCGCACCGGGCTCGAGCCGACTGTCGATGAAGCGCTTTGCATCGGTACGCACACGCCGGGTTTCCGCATGTCGCCACAGCATCAATGCCGATGCCGCGCACAGCATCGCGACCGCGAGCACCCAGATCATCGCGCTATACATTGAAGCCCCCGCCGCGACCGAAGCCGCCGCCGCCGAACCCACCACCGCCCAGTCCGCTGTTCGTCAACGCCTGGCGAAAACGCGCGAGCTTCGGCGAATGCGGATGAATGCCCAGCGACTCCCAGTGATCGACTTCCTCGCCCTCCGGCGTGACGCGCGCTTCGTAGCGATACAGCTCCTGCGTCGCGATGATGTTGTCGGACAGCCCAGTCACCTCGGTGATCGACAGAATCCGGCGGCGCCCATTCGACAGGCGTCCGATCTGCACGATGAAGTCGATCGCGTTCGCGATCTGGCGACGCAGGCTCGATTCGGTTCCCTGGAAGCCCGCGAAGCCGGCGAGCATCTCGAGACGGTACAGGCACTCGCGCGGCGAACTCGCGTGCACGGTGCCCATCGAGCCGTCGTGGCCCGTGTTCATGGCCTGAAGCATTTCGAGCACTTCACCGCCGCGCACTTCGCCGACGATGATCCGGTCCGGACGCATCCGCAGCGTATTGCGCAACAGATCGCGAATCGTCACGACGCCACTACCGTCGAACCCGCCCGGCCGGCTTTCGAGCCGCACGACGTGCGGATGGTTCAGCGACAGTTCCGCCGTATCCTCGATCGTCACGACACGCTCGGCCTCCGGAATGTGGAACGCGAGCGCATTGAGCAGCGACGTCTTGCCCGAGCTCGTGCCACCCGACACGAGCACGTTGCAGCGGGCCTCGACCGCCGCCTCGAGCAATGCACCGATCTCTTCGTTGTACGTGCCGTTACCGAGCAGGTCCGAGGGCTTGAGCGGGTCCTTGCGGAATTTCCGGATCGACACGATCGGGCCGTCGATCGACAGCGGCTCGATCACGACGTTCACGCGGCCGCCGTCGGGCAGTCGCGCGTCGACCATCGGGTTCGATTCATCGAGACGGCGCCCGATCGGCGCGAGGATCCGGCGCACGATTCGCAGCAAATGCGCGTTGTCGGTGAAGCGCACCGGCAGCTTCGCTAGGATCCCGTGACGCGACACGTACACGTCGTTGTAGCCGTTGATCAGGATGTCCTCGACCGCCGGATCCGCGAGCAGATCCTCGATCGGCCCGAAGCCCGCGAGTTCCTTCGTCAGCGCCTCGGCGATCGCACGCACCTCGTTCTCGTTGAGCGGAATGCGGCGCAGGCGCACGAAGCTGTCGATCTCGAGATCGACGAACTGATTGATCGCCTGGCGGGACCATCGGCCGAACTCGGCGCCCAGTTCCTCGATGCGCGTCAGCAAATGCTCGTGCGCGGCATTCTTGATGTCGTGGAATTGCTGCGTCTGGGAGAACGGCGCTGCGCCGTCGGCGAATTGAATGTCGTGTGCCATCGGTTATGACCGCTTGGACGAGGGTTGAATGAAACGTTTGAGTGCGGACAGGCCGGGCGCCGCGCGCGACGCGCCCGCCATGCCAGATACGCCGGGCAACCGCGTCGCGAGGGATTCGAGTGCGCGCACGTAAGGATCGCGCTCCGCCGCATCGACAACGAGCCGCCCCTGGTTCGCTGCGTGGCCAATCGCGACGCGACGCGCGGGCAAGGTGCCGACCAGCGCGACGCCAAGACGCTCCGCGATCTGTCCAGGCATCAGGTCCAGCGCGGGATCGTACTGGTTGACCACAAGCTTCACACGGTCGGTATCGACGCCCGCATCGCGCAGTCCGGTAAGCAGATCGGCCGCCGACACGATCGATGCGACGCCCTGGTCGCACACGAGCCACGCCTCGTCGGCCGCTGCGGCGATCTGCGTGACGAACTCGCGATTCGAGAACCCGCCCAGATCCACGACCTGCTGGTCGAAGAACGCGCGAAAGCGGTTCAGCAAACCGATGCACGACGCATAGGACACGTCGCGCAACGCGCCGAGGTCCGGCGGCAGCGTCGTCAGCGCGACGCCGCTTTGGTGGCGCGTGAGCGCGGTGTTCACGAAAGTGCGATCGATGCGGCGCAGATTCTGCACGGCGTCGATGAAATGGAATTCGCAGCGCGTGTTCAGGAACAGCGCGCCGTCACCGGGCGGCAGCCCGAGATCGACCAGCGCGGTCTGGCGACCGGCCGGCGCGCCGCCGTCCGGGCCGCCAGCCGCACCGGGCCCGAGCGCGCGCTTTTGCAGCCAGACCGCGAGGTTCGCGGCGAGCGTGCTGACGCCCATGCCGGCACGTGCGCCGAGCAACGCGACGACCTTGCCGTGGCGGCTCGTCGGCTCGCCGACGTGGGACAGCAATCCGCGCGTCGTCCGCAGTGCATCCTCGGCCGACGCCGACACGTCGATGAAATCGCGCACGCCCGCGCGCAGTGCTGCGAGCGTGCTCTCCGGCTGGGCGAGCGAGCCCAGCGCGACAATCGGCAACCCCGGATGTGCCGCGCGTACCGCGGCCGCAGCGACGCTCGCTGCTTCGCTACGTTCGGAGAAATCGATGAACACGAGGGCCGGGTTGAGCCCCGTGATGCGCTGACCAAGCACGCCCGGCTCCAGCGACGCGGCCTCGACCGCACCGGCCGACACCAGCGTATCGGCCAGCCAGCGCACATGCGCTTCCTTTGTCGATGCGCAAACGAAGTAGTCGGTCACGGCGGGTTCACACAACGATTGGGTTCGTGCATTCATGTCGAACACCCTCGATTACGCAAGGCGTAGCGGTGTGCCACGACGCGCAATGCCTCAAATTCATTTCGAAAACCCCGGTGCCGCATCCGGCGATGCCGCACCGCCCAGGTAGGATCGCCATACCGGCCCGTCGCGCTGCTCGGACAATTCGCCGGGCGTCGCAGGCAGCACCGCCCCCTTCGCAATCGGTGCGACGAGATGCGGTGTCACGATGATCAGCAATTCCTTGTCGTTCTGCTGGTAGTTCAGGTTCTTGAAGAACGTGCCGATGATCGGCAGGTCACCGAGCAGCGGCACCTTGCTCACGTTCGACAGTGTCTGGCGGTCGATCAGGCCGCCGATCACGAAGCTCTCGCCGTCGCCGAGTTCGATCGTCGTATCGGCGCGGCGCGTCGTGATGCCCGGCACGGCGACACCGCTGATCGTCACGCTGTTCACGAAATCGAGCTGGCTCGATTCCGGCGCGACCTTCAGCGCGATCCGGCTTGGGCTCAGCACCGTCGGAGTCAGCGACAGTCCCACACCGTATTGTTTCCACTGGATCGCTGTCGAGCCGAGCCCCTGCGGCGACGGCACCGGGATCTCGCCGCCCGCGAGGAAGCTGGCGCTCTGGCCGGACAGCGCGACGAGCGTCGGCTCCGCGAGCACGCGCGCCAGATTGTTCGCTTCGAGCAACGACAGGTCGGCGAAGATGCCGCGGCCTGCTGCATTCACGACCAGGTTGAATGCAGACGCAACCGGTGCGCCGAGCGTCGGAATATACCCGGCCGTACCCGGGCCCGACGCGCCGTTATACGACTGCACGCCGCCCGGCGAAAACGAGCCGAACGAAAAGCCGTTGCTCTGCTTGAAGAAGTTGAAGCCGACCTGCTTGAGCACCGAGCGGCTGAATTCCACCACCCGCACGTCGACCTGCACGACATTCTTGCCGGCCAGCGTCGAACGATCGATCACCGTGCCCTTCGGGCTCATGTTCTTGGCGACCGCCACGGCACGTTCGTGTGCATCGAGCGATGCCGACGTTCCCCGCAGCACCGACGTCCCGCCGTATGCCTTCACCTGCGGCGTCGAACCGTCGAGCACCGCTTGCGCAGCAGCATCGACGACTTCGACACTCCACACCGTCGGCTCGTCGTGACCGCGCTCCCACAACATCACGTTCGTTGTACCCGGCGCTTTCGCGGTCAGCAGCACGGAACCGGTACGACTGCCCTTCATGATCAACACGTCGGCGATCGCGGGATCGCCGACTGCGACACGCTGCAGCGCACGACCTGCAGAAATCTGCCGCTGCGCGCCGACCGCGAGTTCAATCGTGCCGCTCGCGCTTGCAGTGGATGCGAATGTCAAGGTCCAGAGAGCAATCGCGAATGCAGTCAGTATGTTTTTCATTGTTTGTTGGGCCGTCGCACGGCCTTTACTTGTCGTCGCAGATATCGATGGCCACCGATGTTGTTCAATATGCAACCGTTTCCGAGCGGCCGCCGCGGATCAGCTCGATGCTGCCGCCGCCGCTACCGCCTCCGACGGATCGCCCTGCCGGCGGCAAGCGCGATGGCAGCGGCGGCACATTTACGTTGGCCACCGCAGTCCTCGACGTACCGGACAGCTGTTGCAGCGATACGCCGACCGCGGCAAGCGCCGAGGGCGACAACTTGTTGTCCGTACGCACCGCCACCGTCTGCATCGCAAGCTCGTCGTCGCGCGGATTGCGCAGTGCGAGCGTCAGCCGACCGCTCGCCTCGCCGAGCGTGAGTGCATCGACCTGCGCCGTCGGCACCGCGAGCACCGCGATGCGCGTATTGCTCGGCTGGCCGTTATTGCCGTTCGTGTTGCTGCCGCTGTCGCGCTCCGGCGTCGCGTCGCCGAACGACAGCACGCGCACCTTCGACATCAGGAGCCGCGCTTGTGTCTGCGAGACTTCGCCGTCGAGCATCCCGCTGCCCGCCTCACGCTTCAGGTTCACGAAGACGTCGACGAAGTTGCCGGGCCGCAGGCGATTGCCGACCGCATTGGTCTCGTCGACACGAACCGCAATCGCGCGCTCGCCCGGCTGCACGTCCTCGGCAAGCCCCGACACCAGTGCGTCCGCCACAACCGGTGCCGACGCCGGGATGTCTCTCACCGGAACGCGACCGACCAGGGCGGCCGGATCGGAAAACGCACCTGCCGGCGCAGGAGCAACTGGTTGAACCTTCAACGCATCGGCGGCAATCGGCTGCCCCATCGGCAGCGCGCGCGTCGCGATAACCACTGACACCGGGCTCGCAGCGACAGCCTGTTGCACGGGGATGGGACTAGGCGTACTGCGTCCAAGCATCCAAGCGTAGATTCCAAGCAGAACAGCGATCGCAATCAGCAACCCCGCGATGATTTTTGTCAGATTGTTGGCCATGTTGATATGGGAATGCCGGAACCAGGTTCAGGAGCGTGATGACGATCGGGCGACTCGATTAAATAGGATTGCGATTCAGAGCATGCTTGGCTGAACTTGCACGGTCGCACTACTCTGCAGCTGCGGCGCAGTGAACAGGAATATCCACGGGATCAGCGGATTCGCCGCGTATGAATAGGTCGTTGTCACCATCACGTTGAATGCGGCGGTGGACGTCGATGTGAATGTCCCGCCGCAGGTCACGCCGGGCGTCGACGTGGGCGACGGTACCGAAGTGGACACCTGCGCGGCGAAACTGACGTTCTTCGACCACGGTGCGCCGCCCAACGCTTGCGTCACGGCGTTTCGCGCATTGACCTGCAGGCGGTCGCACGGCGCCGACGTGTAGTTCAACGCAGCGCGCGCGCCTTCGGATGCCGCGAATGTCAGGCTTTGCTGGATGATAAAAACCATCCCGAACGTAACGATCGCGTAAAAGATCAAGAAGAACAACGGAAATACGAATGCGAACTCGATCGCTGCCACTCCCCGTTGCCGCCGCCACGCGGGCGACTGGCGCGCTTGCGCCCACCGAGCCATCACACTCCCCTCACATGCATAAAATGCAGAAGCCACACAGCAGCGGGTATCACAAGAAACGCTGCATAAGGCGTCGCTCGACGGCCACCGAGTGCCATCGCTGGCGTACTCCGTTTGCACAGCATGGCAATCGAAGTCCGTGACAGCACCATTAGCCAGAGCGCGTGGAGACCCGCAGCGATGCTCGCGATAATCCAGAACCACGGCAACGCCTGCACGCCACACCACGCACCAAGCACGCCGAATACCTTGACGTCTGCAGCACCCATTACACGTAACGCGAAGAGGGGAGAAAAGCAGACAACGCCCACCGACGCACCGGCCAGTGACTGAAGCGCCGTAACCCCGAACGGATTTCCACCGATGACCGCGCCGACCAATGCGCCTGCCAAACCCGCAATAACGAGTGAATTCGGAATACGCCGACACCGAATATCAGCGGTTCCGACAAGCGTCGCCCAAGCGAGGAAGATCCCGCCGCACAAAAGATGCGCCATGACAACAACCGACTGTCCGCCGGACGAAGAGCGAACTGACTGCAGTGCGCTCGCCCGCCGCCCCGGCGGAACACGGAGATCAACTGGCCTTACAGGTAGCAGGCGTTGTCACGCAACTGGAGATAGTGGAGAACATGGTTCCAAGATTCGAACCGATCGTCGAAACGCTCGCGATGATTGCCACCGCAATCAGACCCGCAATCAGCCCATACTCGATCGCGGTAACCCCGTCTTCTTCCTTGAGGAAGCGCTTGATGAGTGCTTTCATTTTTTAATTCCTCGTGCCTGTATGTACGTTTTTTGGCCTTTTATACGTTGTAGTTCCCGTATATCTGGCCCTTGCCCCGCGTCGTTCGCTACAACTAAGTAACGACAACCGGATGCGCTTTCTTTATATGTCACCCCGAGGGGTATGTATCACAATTTGATGCAAGTTAACATTCGCGATAGTGACCCTCCTCGAACGTCGTGTACCGAGCTGTACATTTCCTTACACCTGCTCCGGATTCTATATCCGATCGTATTTAACTTCCAACCTCTTTTAAGACCGGATCGAAAAAACTTTCCGGGAGCACAGCCGTATTTGTACGGCGTTTCGGTACGACTTACACATAGGACTTACGATAGGTTAGATGTGCACACCTAATCCATCAGTAAAACAGCCGGACCACCCGCCAGGCCTGCACGCCCGCCCACGTTACGCCGCACGCGTAACGCCATTGTTGTGACGTTACGTTACGAAACGGCCGAAACCGTTCTCATTCGACCGTTCTTAAACAGATTCAACAATCTTTCAGTTTGCCTAAATCCCTTTTCCGACAAGGAATTGCCCCGTTTAAAACCAATCGTCGAACTGTCGGCCATCGAAATGGCACGACAGTTGCAGAGTAATCCCCGCATCACTCAACACAACATCAGCTTCAATGCGAGGACGAAATGGACATTCAGGTTATCCCTCATGGCACGCTCCGGACGACTATGATCGCGGCCACCGTGGCAGCCATGCTTTCCCTCTCCGCGTGCGGCGGCTCCGGCTCCATCAGCAAGGGGCTCAGCGGCGGCTCCAGCTCGGGCGGCGGCGACTCGATCTCCACGTCGGGCGGCGGTACCTCGGGCGGCACGTCCGGTTCGACGAGCGGCAGCACGTCGGGCGGCACCAGCGGCTCGACCAGCGGCAGCACGAGCGGCTCGACGAGCGGCAGCACCAGCGGCACGACGAGCGGAACGTCCAGCGGCACGAGCGGCACCTCCGGTGTGTCGTCGAACGCAGTGGGTCAGGTCCTCGCAAGCGGCAGCAATCTCGTCACCAATCTCGGTGGCACCGTGTCAAACCTCGGCGGCGTCGTCGCCGGCCAGTCGTTGCCCGGCGTCAACCCGGCCACGACGCAAGCGGCGGGCGGCATCATCCAGAACGTCGGCGGCGCGGTCACTGCACTCGGCAATGGCCTCGGCAACGGCCTCGGCCAGCTCGGCGCAACGAAAGACCCGGTCGGCGTCACGGTCGCCAGCACCGGCGGCGTGGTGAACCAGCTCGGCGGCGCAGTCACGCAGACCGGCAACCTGGTCACGAGCCTCGGCAGCGGCCCGTTGTCGCCACTCGCTCCCGTCACCGGCGCCGTCGGCGGCCTCGTGACGCAGGTCGGCAACGCGGTTTCGAACGGCGGCACCACGCTGTCCAACGTGCTGTCGACCGGCCCGATCCAGCAGGTCACGCAGACGGTCAGCTCGGCGATCACGCCGATCACGACGATGGTCGGTCAGACGGCGCAGACGATCGGGACGGCCACCGGCCTCGGCGCCCCTGTCAACACGCTGCTCGGCACGATCGGCAACGGCCTGAACCAGGCCGGCGCGGTGATTGCGTCGACGGGCGGCAATCCCGTCACGACCGGCCTCGGCAGCACTGTCTCGTCGACCGGCAATACCATGAAGGCCGTCGGCGGCCTGCTCACGGGCGCCACCGGCGGCGCGACCAATCCGCTCGCGCCGCTCACGGGCCTGCTCACGACCGTCACCGGCACGCTCGGCGGCGCAACGGGCGGTACGAGCGGCGGCCCGCTCGCTCCAGTCACCGGCCTCGTCTCCACCGTCACCGGCGCACTCGGCGGCGCAACGGGTGGCACGAGCGGCGGTCCGCTCACTCCGGTCACCGGCCTCGTCTCCACGGTTACCGGCGCGCTCGGCGGCGCAACGGGCGGCGCGGGCGGCAGCAACCCGCTCGCTCCCGTGACGGGCGCCGTGTCCGCGGTCACCAGCACGGTCGGTGCCCCGGCACTGAGCGGCACCACGGGCGCCGTCACGAATTCGGGCTCGGGCTCGAACCCGCTCGCGCCTGTCACGTCGCTGCTCGGCGGCCTGCTCGGCGGCACGCACGGCAAGTAATCGAACATCCATTCATCGACAAGACAGCGAGGAGTCCATCATGTCCCAGCAACGTTCCATCACGACGGCCGCCCTGCGCCAATGGCGCGCGCCCCTCACCGCTTTCGCCGCAGCGTGCCTGCTGGCCGCCTGCGGCGGCAACAGCGTCAGCACGCCGCCGACGAGCAGCAATGCCGGCAGCAGCAGCGGCACGAGCGGCACCAGTGGTACGAGCGGCACCAGCGGCTCGTCCACCGGCACCAAGGGCGCTGTCAGCACGATCGGCCAGACGGCAACCGACCTCGGCAGCACGGTCGGCAACATCAGCGTGCCCGGCCTCGGCGACGGCGTGACGAAGGGTGTCGGCAGCACCGTCTCGAGCACCGGCACGATCATCAACGCGGCTGCCGATGCGTTGAGCAACGGGCTGGGACAGACCGGCTCGATCAAGGATCCCGTCGGCACGACGGTCGCAGGCCTCGGGAACGTCGTCGGCGCGACGAGCAACACCGTGTCCGGGCTGAGTTCGACGGTCAAGGCGCTCGGCACGGGTCAGCTCGCGCCGCTCGCCCCTGTCACGACGCCGGTCGGAACCGTGCTCGACACGGTTGCCAACGGCCTGTCGGCAGCCGGCACGACGATCGGTTCGACGCTGTCGTCGGGTGCCGTGCAGCAGGTTACGCAGCCGCTCAGCTCGGCGATCACGCCGCTGGTGATCACCGCTGGCCAGGTCACGCAACAGGTCGGCACGACCACCGGCCTCGGGCAGCCCGTGTCGGGCCTGCTCGGTCAGGTCGGCGGTGCAATCAGCTCGGCGGGCACGAAGGTCGCAAGCACGTCTAACCAGCCGCTCGTCGGCGACGTCGGCCAGCTCGTCACCGCGGTCGGCAACACCGTGACCAACGCGGGCGGCCTCGTGTACCCGAACGGTCCGAACGGCGCGGCACCGATCCCCGGCCTGCTCACCAGCCTCGTCGGCGGCTCGACGGCTACGGTCCAGAACGGCACGTCGTCGGGTTCCGGCTCGACGAACCCGCTCGGCGGCCTGCTGTCCGGCCTCGGCTCGACGCCGCTCGGTTCGCTCACGGGTGCGGTCGGCGGCGCAACGGGCAGCTCGGGCAGCAATCCGCTCGCGCCCGTCACGGGCCTCGTGTCGACGGTCACGGGCACGCTGGGCGGCGCAACGGGTGGTGCAGGCGGGGCAAACCCTCTCGCGCCCGTCACCGGTTTGCTGAATACTGTCACCGGAACAGTCGGCGGTGCAGCGGGAACCGGGGGTTCGTCGAGCCCGCTCGCACCAGTCACGTCGCTGGTCGGCAGCGTGACGGGCGCGGCATCGTCGGGCAGTTCGACGGGTCTGCTGGCACCGGTCACGGGGCTGCTGGGCACGCTGGGTAGCGTCGGCAAGTAAGGAGGACGATCGCGCCTTTGCAGCCGGAGCAGGAGGCGCGGCCGTACCAATACAACCGGCAATGCGGCACGCGGCGCGCGACACCCTGGTGTCGCGCGCCCGCATTAGAAAGAAGACGAAAAGCAAGGCCTACGAGGAAGAACAATGAAATCCAGACTCGACAGATGGATGATGCTGCTCGCTATCGCGGCGGCAGGCACGGCACATGCACAAACGCGCGCGGCAGGTAACCCGCTCGATTCCCTCCCCCAGATCAACGCACCGCAGAAAGGCCCGAGCGTCACCGTGCAGGTCGCGCCGCAGGCACCGCAACTGCAGGAACTGCTGTCGCGGCACCTGACGCCGACGACGTTCCAGGTGGAAGGCGTGAAGTCAGTGCCGTTCGACGAAATCTCGCGTCGCTTCACGCCCCTCGTCGGCAAGGACATCACGATCGGCGAGCTGATCGAAACCGCCAACGGCGTGACCAAGCTGTACCAGGATCGCGGCTATGCGCTGTCGTTCGCGTTCATTCCCGCGCAGACGTTCGAGAACGGCGTCGTGCGCGTCACGGTCGTCGAAGGCTATGTGTCGGACGTCAAGGTGACCGGCAAGCCCGGCGCGATGGAATCGAAGATCCGCGCGATCGCCGCGCACATCACGGCCGATCGCCCGCTGCGCCGCGCGACGTTCGAACGCTACGTGAACACGTTCGGCCTCCTGCCCGGCGTGTCGGTGAAGGCCAACGTGCCACCGCCGCAGACGACCGACGGCGCAACGACGCTCGAACTGGCCGTCGACCGCAAGGCATTCAACATCAGCACCGGCATCGATTTCAATCACCCGGGCGTGCAGGGGCTCATCACCGCAACGGAGAACGGCCTCACGTCGTTCGGCGAGCAATTGAGCATTTCCGCGCTGGTGCCGCCCGGACGCGACAAGCAGACCTACGTCGCATTCAGCGGCGCCGTGCCGGTCGGCAGCAGCGGCCTGGTCACGCGCCTCGACGCCAGCACGTATCGCGGCAAGCCGACCGACAACCCGGGCCTGCCGTCGACCGTCGAGCGCACCGTCAAGAACGAGAAGCTCGGTCTTTCGGCATCCTATCCGTTGCTGCTGAACAACCAGCGCAGCCTGCTCGGCACCGTGTCGGGCTATGCGTCGCACAACGAAGACCGCTACCAGAACAAGATCAGCGGCAACAGCATCGA
The DNA here is from genome assembly GCF_905339875.1 of Burkholderia sp. BCC1998. Taxonomy (NCBI): domain Bacteria; kingdom Pseudomonadati; phylum Pseudomonadota; class Betaproteobacteria; order Burkholderiales; family Burkholderiaceae; genus Burkholderia; species Burkholderia sp. BCC1998. The sequence continues at coordinate 58,120 of NZ_CAJPHE010000028.1, read as the reverse complement.
TACACGCTCGCAGGTCCGCGTGCTGCAGATGCAGCTCGACTACACGAGCGTATCGGCCAAGCAGGTACAGAAGCTGAGCGTGAACGTCGCGAAGGGCTTCAACATTCTCGGCGCGTCGAAATCGCAGGACATCACGATCGGCTCGAACACGACGTCAGTGGACAGCCCGATCTCGCTGACGTTCGTGCGCACCGGCGCGACCTTCACGCAAACCAATGAATGGCCGTTCAAGATCGGCACGTCGGTCTCGCTGACCGGCCAGTACAGCCCCGACTCGCTGCCGACGTCGGAGCAGATCTCGTTCGGTTCGACGCGCTATGCGCTCGGCTACCAGCCCGGCGAAACGTCGGGCGACTCGGGCTGGGGGATGTCGCTGGAGGTCAACCGCGGATTCACGCCGGGCTGGACGTACATGAAATCGATCACGCCGTACATCGCGTACGACATGGCGCGCGTGTACCTGCATACCGGCACGCCGTCGCCGAGCCGCCTGTCGTCGGTCGGTATCGGCGTGCGGTTTACCGACAGCCGCTACTACAGTCTCGATCTGAACATCGCGAAGCCGGTCGGCGATGCACCGGTTGAAAGCGCATCGCGCAGCCCGCGCGTGAATGCCGCGTTCTCGTATCAGCTCAACTGATCGGTCACCAGACAGCCTGCGTCTCGCGGGCCGTTTGGATTAGAACCCCCTCTATCAAACGCGGCGTGCGGTTTCACGTATTCTGGCAAAGCTCGCAACATGCCACCGCCCCATGCAGACGGTCGTGCGGGCACATCGAACACGACATGAAACAAGGAGGAAGACGATGATTCAACTGACCCGCCCGTTGCGCGCACTGGCCATCGCGAGTGCCCTGCTCGCTTGCGCCGCCCCCACCTTCGCCCAGGCCGACAGCCCCGTCGGCATGTGGCAGACGATCGACGACAACACGCATCAGCCGAAGGCGCTCGTGCAGATCGCCGACGACGGCGAAGGCTCGCTGTCGGGCAAGGTCGTCAAAGGCCTCGGCGCCAATGACACGCCCGATCGCCGCTGCACCGCATGCACGGACGAGCGCAAGGATCAGCTCATCAAGGGCATGACGATCATCAAGGCGATGAAGAAGGACGGCGATCACTGGGACGGCGGCAACATTCTCGACCCGGAGAACGGCAAGGTCTACAAGTGCAAGATGTCGCTCGAAGACGGCGGCCAGAAGCTCGTCGTGCGCGGCTATATCGGCGTATCGCTGCTCGGCCGGTCGCAGACCTGGGTTCGCGCACAATGACGCAACGCGCGTCGACACGCGCGACGCGATAAAAAAATCGGCCTGCGACGACGTCGTCAGGCCGATTTTGTTTTGACGCCGACGTGCATGAAACCGATCGACATCACGCTGCGCGCTTCAGCGCATCCGCCGTGTAGCTGCGCGGCGTGCGATAGACCGGCGCCACGGCACTGCGTACCGCCGCCGCCTTCGATTGCGCGTGCTTGCGCATCCGCGTGGCCAGCTGGTCGCACAGATTCGCGCCTGCGTCGCCATACAGCGCGTGCATCACCTGCCGCAGCGTGCCGGTCTCGTGCCAGACCTTGAAACGGCGGTGGCAGGTTTGGTACGAAGGGTAACGACGCGGCATCGCGGACCAGGTCGCGCCGCTATAGATGATCCACAGCACGCCGTTCAGGACGGCGCGTGTGTTGGCCAATGGTCGGCCGCGCAACTCGGTGCGCGGCTGCATTTCGGGCAAAAACGGCGCGACGCAGCGCCACTCATGGTCGGTCAGATCGCGATACGGTGTCATGGATATCTCCAGCCTTGGGAACCATGACGCAACGATATCGGCTGACCTCAACCGTGAACATAAGACAAGTCCGAAAATACCCGGAGATTGCGGGAATTTGACCGGAATTGACCTTTGAAGCCCGCCGCTCGCCGGCAACCGCGATCAGGTCAGCGAAGTATCGACGATACGACGCGGCGTTTCGAGGTATTCCTTCGACTGCATCTCGACGATCCGCGACACCGTGCGCGTGAACTCGTTCGCCATCGGCCCTTCGACGTACAGCTGCTCCGCCGGCACCGCCGCGGACATCAGCAGCTTGACCTTGTGGTCGTACAGCACGTCGATGAGCCAGGTGAAGCGCCGCGCCTCGGACGCCATCCGCGGCGACATCTGCGGCACTTCCGACAGCACGATCGCATGGAAGCGGCTGGCAAGCTCGAGATAGTCGTTCTGTGAACGCGGGCCGCCGCACAGCGTCGCGAAATCGAACCAGACGACGCCGTCTGCCTTGCGCAGCGCCTTCAACTCGCGCTTCTCGATATGCAGGATCGGGCTTTCGTCCGGCACCGCGGCGAGCTTCGCGAACGCATGACGCAGTTCGCGATCGGCGTCCGCGCCGAGCGGCGTGTGGTACATCTGCACCTGCGCCAGCGTGCGCTGGCGATAGTCGACGCCCGCGTCGACGTTCAGCACGTCGAGCTTTTGCTTGATCAGCGCGATCGCCGGCAGCATGCGGTCGCGATGCAGGCCATCGGGATACAGATCGTCGGGATCGTAGTTGGACGTCATCACGAACTGCACGCCGTTGTTGAAGAGGCGATCGAGCAGCCGGTACAGGATCATCGCGTCGGCGATGTCCGACACGTGGAATTCGTCGAAACAGATCAGCCGGTAGCGTTTCGCGATGCGCCGCGCGAGCTCGTCGAGCGGATCGGCCTGCCCTTTCAGCTCCTCGAGTTCGCGGTGGACTTCACGCATGAATTCGTGGAAATGCAGGCGCGTCTTGCGCTGCACGGGCACCACCGCATAGAAGCTGTCCATCAGGAAGCTCTTGCCGCGGCCGACGCCGCCCCACATGTAGACGCCGCGCGGGAGGTCCGGATGATTGATGAGCTTCTTGAACGCGTTCGAGCGACGCGCCTTGTACTCGACCCACTCGTCGAAACAGCGCTGCAGGCGATCGACGGCCGCGCGCTGGGCGGGATCGGACTGATAGCCGCGCGTGGTCAGTTCGCGCGTGTAGTATTCGGTGACGTTCATCGGGCAAACCGGAAAAACGAAGGCGAGCGGGAAACCCCCGCCCGCCTTCGTCATGAGACGGCTGCACCGGCCAATGGCCGGCCGGCGCTATACCGCGCTCAGCTGTTCAGCGAGCGCTTGTCGACGGCGAGCGCCGCTTCGCGCATCACTTCCGACATCGACGGGTGCGGATGGCAGATGCGGGCGATGTCTTCCGACGCCGCCTTGAACTCCATCGCCACCACGGCTTCCGCGATCAGGTCCGACGCGTTCGCGGCGATCACGTGCACGCCGAGCAGTTCGTCGGTCTTCGCGTCCGCGATCATCTTCACGAAACCGTCCGGCGCGTTCATGCCGAGCGCGCGGCCGTTGATCGAGAACGGGAACTTGCCCGACTTGATCTCGCGGCCTTCGGCCTTCAGCTGCTGTTCCGTCTTGCCGACCCATGCGATTTCCGGGTACGTGTAGATCACCCACGGAATGCAGTTGTAGTCGATGTGCGGCTTCTGGCCGTCGATCACTTCCGCGACCAGCACGCCTTCGTCTTCCGCCTTGTGCGCGAGCATCGGGCCGCGCACCACGTCGCCGATCGCGTAGACGTTCGGCACCGCGGTACGGCAGTGGTCGTCCACGTCGATGAAGCCACGCTCGTTCGCCTTCAGGCCGATTGCCGCGAGGCCGAGGTTGTCGGTGTTCGGCACGCGGCCGACCGACACGATCAGGCGGTCGGCGTCGAGCGTCTGCGCGTTGCCGTCCTTGTCCGTGTAAGCGATCGACACGCCGTCGGCGGTCGTCTTCACTTCGCCGATCTTCACGCCGAGATGGATGTCGAGGCCCTGCTTCTTGAACAGCTTGGCCGCTTCCTTCGCGAGCGCTTCGTCGGCTGCGCCGAGGAATGCCGGCAGCGCTTCGAGCACCGTCACTTCGGCACCCAGGCGACGCCACACCGAGCCGAGCTCGAGGCCGATCACGCCTGCGCCGATCACGGCGAGCTTCTTCGGCACCGAGTCGAACGTCAGCGCACCTTCGTTGTCCGACACGATCTTGTTGTCGACCGGGATACCCGGCAGGTGACGCGCCTTCGAGCCCGTCGCGATGATCACGTTCTTCGCGGTGACGACTTCGGTTTCACCCTCGCCGCTCACTTCGATCTGCACGCCGGCATCGGTCTTGCCGGTGAACTTGCCATGGCCCTTCAGCCAGGTGATCTTGTTCTTCTTGAACAGGAACTCGATCCCGCTCGTCATCTTCTCGACGATCGCATCCTTGCGGCCGAGCATCTTCGCGACGTCGATCTTCACGCCGTCGACCGTGATGCCGTGGTCGGCCAGGTGATGCGACGTGTTCTCGAACTCTTCCGACGAGGCGAGCAGCGCCTTCGACGGGATGCAGCCGACGTTCAGGCAGGTACCGCCGAGCTTCAGCGCGCCGGCCGGGTTCTTCCACTTCTCGATACAGGCAACGGTCTTGCCGAGCTGCGCGGCGCGAATCGCGGCGATGTAGCCGCCGGGGCCGGCGCCGATCACGACGACGTCAAATTCCTTGGACATGACAATCCTTTCTACTTGTACGCCCGCACGCTCGCGCAAGTGCGCGAGCGTGCGGGGCGGGTCAATGCAGTGAGACTCGGCTTACAGGTCGAGCAGCAGGCGTGCCGGATCTTCCAGCGCATCCTTCATCGCGACGAGCGACAGGACTGCTTCGCGGCCGTCGATGATGCGGTGGTCGTACGACAGGGCCAGGTAGTTGATCGGACGGATCACGATCTGGCCGTTTTCGACAACCGGGCGTTCCTTCGTCGCGTGCACGCCGAGGATGGCCGATTGCGGCGGGTTGATGATCGGGGTCGACAGCATCGAGCCGAACACGCCGCCGTTCGAGATCGAGAACGTACCGCCCGTCATTTCCTCGATCGACAGCTTGCCGTCCTTCGCCTTCTGGCCGAATTCGGCGATCTTCTTCTCGATCTCGGCGAGGCTCAGTTGATCGGCGTTGCGCAGGATCGGCACGACCAGGCCGCGCGGCGAACCGACCGCGATACCGATGTCGAAGTAGCCGTGGTAGACGATGTCGTTACCGTCGATCGACGCGTTCACCAGCGGGAACTTCTTCAGCGCGTGCACGGCCGCCTTCACGAAGAACGACATGAAGCCGAGCTTCACGCCATGTTCCTTCTCGAACTTGTCCTTGTACTTGTTGCGCAGTTCCATGACCGGAGCCATGTTCACTTCGTTGAACGTCGTCAGGATCGCGTTGGTCTGCTGCGACTCGAGCAGGCGCTCGGCGATACGCGCACGCAGGCGCGACATCGGCACGCGCTGTTCCGGACGATCGTTCAGCCACGTCGCTGCCGATGCCGGCACCTTCACTTCCGGCAGCGCCGGCTTCGCAGCAGCGGCCTTCGCCGGTGCGGCGGCCGGAGCAGCTTTCGGTGCGCTGCCTGCGGCCAGCGCGTCGCCCTTCGTGACACGGCCGTCACGGCCCGAACCTGCGACGTCGCCTGCCGACAGGCCCTTCTCGGCCAGCAGCTTCGCTGCGGCCGGCGATGCGGCGGCCGAGCTCGACGCGGTCGCGACAGCCGGCTGTGCTGCCGGTGCGGCTGCAGCAGGGGCTGCCGCCGGCTTCACTTCGGCGGCGCCTGCCGCTGCTTCGGCAGCACCTGCCTTCGCTTCGGTGTCGATCGTCGCGATGATCTGGTCGGCGACCACGGTGTCACCGTCGTTCTGCAGCACTTGCGCGAGCACGCCCGCGGCCGGTGCCGGCACTTCGAGCACGACCTTGTCGGTCTCGAGTTCGATCAGGATTTCGTCCTGCGCGACTGCTTCGCCCGGCTTCTTCTTCCACTGCAGCATGGTGGCTTCCGAAACCGACTCCGAAAGCTGGGGGACTTTGACTTCTACGATAGCCATGTGATTTTCCTGGATGCTTAATCTGGGGTATGACGAGGTTCGTGCGATTCCTTCGGCCGGTGCGGCGCGCGACGCGCCCGGCAGGCCAAAAGAGACGGGAAAGCGCAGTGCGCCTTCCCGTTTCGCTTGACGTCGGTTATTTCGCGATCGATGCGCTCTTCAGGCGGCCGAATGCACCTTCGATGAGGGCCTTCTGCTGCTCGTAGTGCTTCGCGTAGTAGCCAACCGCCGGCGAGGCCGAAGCCGGACGGCCGCTGTATGCCAGCTTCTGCCCTTCCTTCATGCCTTCCTTCAGGTGGTGCTCGACGTAGAACCAGGGACCCTGGTTCTGCGGCTCGTCCTGCACCCAGACCACTTCAGTCGCGTTCTCGTACTTCTTCATTTCGGCTTCGAACTGCTTGTGCGCGAACGGATACAGCTGCTCGATACGGATGATCGCGACGTCGTTCGCCTTCGCTTCGCGGCGATGCGCGACGAGGTCGTAGTACACGCGGCCCGAGCAAGCCAGCACGCGCTTGACCTTCTTCGCGTCGATGCCGCCGTCGGTTTCGCCCAGCACCGGCTGGAACGAACCCTTCGCGAGTTCCGACAGGTCCGACACCGCTTCCTTGTGACGCAGCAGCGACTTCGGCGTGGCGACGATCAGCGGCTTGCGGAACAGGCGGATCATCTGGCGACGCAGCAGGTGGAAAATCTGCGCCGGCGTCGTCGGCTGGACGACCTGCATGTTGTGATCGGCACACAGTTGCAGGAAACGCTCGATACGCGTCGACGAGTGTTCCGGACCCTGGCCTTCGTAGCCGTGCGGCAGCAGCATCGTGAGACCCGACACGCGGCCCCACTTCACTTCGCCCGACGAGATGAACTGGTCGATCACGACCTGCGCGCCGTTGACGAAGTCGCCGAACTGCGCTTCCCACAGCACGAGCGTGTTCGGCTCGGCGGTCGAGTAACCGTATTCGAAGCCCAGCACCGCTTCTTCGGACAGCACCGAGTCGATCACCGTGAACTTCGCCTGACCGTCGGCGATGTTCTGCAGCGGCACGTACGTGCCGTCGTTCCAGCGCTCGCGGTTCTGGTCGTGCAGCACCGCGTGACGGTGCGTGAACGTGCCGCGGCCCGAGTCCTGGCCCGTCAGGCGCACCGAGTAGCCCGATGCGACGAGCGACGCGAACGCGAGGTGTTCGCCCATGCCCCAGTCGAGCGGCTGGTCGCCGCGCGCCATGTTGCGGCGGTCGTTGATCACGCGCTCGACGAGCGGGTGGACCTTGAAGTTTTCCGGGACCGTCGTGATGCGTTCGCCGAGGCGCTTCAGTTCGGCGAGCGGCACGGCCGTATCGGCTGCGTCCGTCCACTTGCGGTTCAGGAACGGAACCCAGTCGACCGCGTACTTGCTCTTGTAGTTCGACAGGACCGGATCGACGGTGTGGTGGCCGTCGTCCATCGCCTTGCGGTACGCCTTCACGTAGTTGTCGGCGTCTTCCGCGGTGATCACGCCCTGCTGCACGAGCTTCTCGGCATACAGCGCACGGGTGCCCGGGTGCTGCGCGATCTTCTTGTACATCAGCGGCTGCGTGACCGCCGGCGTGTCCTGCTCGTTGTGACCCAGCTTGCGGAAGCAGACGATGTCGATCACGACATCCTTGTGGAACTGCATCCGGTAGTCGATCGCGATCTGGATCGCGAGCACGACGGCTTCCGGATCGTCGCCGTTCACGTGCAGCACCGGCGCTTCGATCATCTTGACCACGTCGGTACAGTACAGCGTCGAGCGCGCATCGCGCGGGTCCGACGTCGTGAAGCCGATCTGGTTGTTGATGACGATGTGCAGCGTGCCGTGCGTGCCGTAACCGCGCGTCTGCGCGAGGTTCAGCGTTTCCATCACGACGCCCTGGCCGGCGAAGGCCGCGTCGCCGTGGATCTGCACCGGCAGCACTTGCAGGCCGTCTTCGTCGCCGCGACGGTCCATCCGCGCCTTCGCGGAACCTTCGACCACCGGGTTCACGATTTCGAGGTGCGACGGGTTGAACGCGAGCGACAGGTGGACCGGACCGCCTTCGGTCGACACGTCCGACGAGAAGCCCTTGTGGTACTTCACGTCACCGGCCGGCAGGTCGTCGACGTGCTTGCCTTCGAATTCGGCGAACAGGTCGGCCGGCATCTTGCCCAGCGTGTTGACCAGCACGTTCAGACGGCCGCGGTGGGCCATGCCGATGATGATTTCCTGCACGCCGCGCTTGCCCGCGTGCTGGACGACTTCGTCCATCGCCGCGATGAAGCTTTCGCCGCCTTCGAGCGAGAAGCGCTTCTGACCGACGTACTTGGTGTGCAGATAGCGCTCGAGGCCTTCCGCTGCCGTCAGGCGATTCAGGATGTGCTTCTTCTTGTCGATCGAGAAGGACGGCGTCGCGCGGGTCGATTCCAGGCGCTCCTGCCACCAGCGCTTCTGCTCCGGATCGCTGATGTACATGTATTCGGCGCCGATCGTGCCGCAATACGTGTCACGCAGGCCCTTGACGATGTCGCGCAGCGAAGCCTGGTCGAAGCCGAAATACAGGTTGCTTGCGCTGTACGTCTGGTCGAGGTCGCCTTCGGAGAAGTCGTAGAACGCGGGTTCGAGTTCGGGAATGGCGGGACGTTCGCGACGCTTCAGCGGATCCAGATTGGCCCATTGCGAGCCGAGGAAGCGATATGCGCTGATGAGGGACTGGACGTGGACCTGCTTGCGCGCGGTCGCCAGATTGCTGGTGCTTTCGCGCGGGATGAAGGCATTGGCCTTCGCGCGCTCGGCGAACGATTCGACGATCGGAAAATGAGCGACGTCATTGGCATTCGAGCCGTCGGTTGCAGGCACGTTCTGCAGCGCGTCGAAATACTCTCGCCAGTTCTCCGGCACCGATGCCGGATTGTTGAGGTATGCATCGTACAGTTCTTCAACGTACGAAGCATTGCCGCCGAACAGATAGGAGTTCAGCTGAAACTGCTTCATTACATCTGACATTTTACGCTCACCTTTCTTCGAGCTTCTCGAGAAATAGCGGGTTACTCAACCTTCCGCGACACGGCCTGACCGTTTAGCGGATTGCGAATCAAGTCTTGCTTGGAAGGACCTAAAACTTGCGTGCGCGCAGCATATCACAGAACCGTTACCGAAGTTCACGACGAAATGTGCCCGAAAGCACCGCGCGACGGGGTTTTGCCGGATTGCCACGACCCGCGGGAACAGTGTTTTGCAGCCCGCCCGATTGCGCATCGCGCAGATGCAAAAAAAGGCCGCCCGAAGGCAGCCTTTTTCGTCATGCACGGGAACAGCCGATGCTTAGTCGACCGCGCCTTCGCGGCTCGCGCGGCGACGCTCGTGCTCCTTCAGGAAGCGCTTGCGCAGGCGGATCGACTGCGGCGTCACTTCCACGAGTTCGTCGTCGTCGATGAATTCGACCGCGTATTCGAGCGACATCTGGACCGGCGGCACGAGGCGCACGGCTTCGTCGGTGCCCGACGCGCGCACGTTGGTCAGTTGCTTGCCCTTGATCGGGTTCACGACGAGGTCGTTGTCGCGGCTGTGGATGCCGATGATCATGCCCTCATACAGCGCATCGCCCGGCTTCACGAACATGCGGCCGCGATCCTGCAGCTTCCACAGTGCGTAGGCGACCGCGGCGCCGTCATCCTGCGAGATCAGCACGCCGTTGCGGCGCTCAAAGACCGAGCCGTCCTTGACCGGTGCGTACGAGTCGAAGATGTGGCTCATCAGGCCCGTGCCGCGCGTGAGCGTCAGGAATTCGCTCTGGAAGCCGATCAGGCCACGTGCCGAGATCTTGTATTCCAGGCGCGTGCGGCCGCGGCCGTCCGATGCCATGTCGAGCATTTCGCCCTTGCGGCGACCGAGCTCTTCCATCACACCGCCCTGGTGTTCGTCTTCGACGTCGACCGTCAGCAGCTCGTACGGCTCGTGGCGCACACCGTCGATTTCCTGCATCACGACGCGCGGACGCGACACGGCCAGCTCATACCCTTCACGGCGCATGTTCTCGACGAGAATCGTCAGGTGCAGTTCGCCGCGGCCCGACACTTCGAACACCGTTTCGTCGCCCGTGTCCTTCACGCGCAGCGCGACGTTGTGGTTCAGTTCCTTCATCAGGCGGTCGCGGATCTGGCGGCTCGTCACGAACTTGCCTTCGCGGCCGGCCAGCGGCGACGAGTTGACGAGGAAGTTCATCGTCAGCGTCGGCTCATCGACCGTGATCATCGGCAGCGCTTCCGGCGTGTCGACCGCGCAGATCGTCGCGCCGATGCCGACGTCTTCAATACCGTTGATCAGCACGATGTCGCCGGCTTCGGCCGACTCGACCTGCACGCGCTCGAGGCCCTTGAACGACAGCACCTGGTTGATCTTGCGGTTCAGCACGTCGCCTTCCGGACCGAAGCGCATCACGACCGGCTGGCCCGGCTTGATGCGGCCGCGCGTGATGCGGCCGACGCCGATCCGGCCGACGTACGTCGAGTAGTCGAGCGACGTGATCTGGAGTTGCAGCGGCGCTTCCGGATCGGCCGGGCGAACCGGCACGTGCGCGAGGATCGCCTCGAACAGCGGGCGCATGTCGCCTTCGCGGGTCGCCGGATCGAGCGACGCATAGCCGTTCAGGCCCGATGCGTAGACGATCGGGAAGTCGAGCTGCTCTTCGGTCGCGCCGAGCTTGTCGAACAGGTCGAAGGTCTGGTTGATGACCCAGTCGATCCGCGCGCCCGGACGGTCGATCTTGTTGACGACCACGATCGGCTTCAGGCCGAGCGCCAGCGCCTTCTTCGTGACGAAGCGCGTTTGCGGCATCGGGCCCTCGACCGCGTCGACGAGCAGCAGCACCGAGTCGACCATCGACAGCACACGCTCCACCTCGCCACCGAAGTCCGCGTGCCCCGGCGTGTCGACGATGTTGATGTGCGTGCCTTCGTATTCGACCGCGCAGTTCTTCGCGAGAATCGTGATCCCGCGCTCTTTTTCGATGTCGTTCGAGTCCATCACTCGCTCGGCAATCTGCTGGTTCTCGCGGAAGGTGCCGGACTGGCGGAGCAGTTGGTCGACGAGCGTGGTCTTGCCGTGGTCGACGTGAGCGATGATGGCGATATTGCGAAGGGCGCGGGTCATAGAAACCTGGAAATCGTTGAACGCGCAAACGCGCACGCTCGTCAGTCACCGGGACACGTGCGCGCGCGTTGCAGCTTGGAAAGCCTCAAATTATAGCACGTGAGAATGTCGAGAGCCGGACCGTGTGTTGCAACGCGAAAGATGATGCGCCCCGCCCTCGCCTCGCAGAGGGCGATTCCGCCTGCCGACACACCGCCCACGAACGAAGACCCTGACGCCCGCAAGGGAATTTCGGGCCGCGCAGCGCCCGCCCGCTCGTTCGATTAATATTTGCCGCGGCAAGCAAATAGCGCCTATACTACTGCCTAGTCAACTATTGCAGCTTCAGGGTTTTATGTCGGATTCTCCTTCCCAACCGCCCGTTTCGCCGCTGTCCTCGTATCAGATGAACGACAGCGTCGGTTATCTGATGTCGCGTGTGAAGTCGGTGATGACCAACCTCGTCACGCAGCGCACGCAGGAAGAGCTCGGCATTACGGGCACGCAGGCGAGCATGCTGTTCATGATCGCCGTCGGAAAGTGCTCGACGGCCGCCGAACTCGCTCGGGAATACGGGATCGACGCGAGCGCGGTCACGCGCCTGCTCGATCGCGTCGAGAAACGCGGCCTGCTGTCCCGCGTGCGCAGCATCGAGGATCGACGGGTCGTACGGCTCGAGCTGACCGATGAAGGCCGCGCGCTTGCCGAGCGTCTGCCGCCGGTGTTCCGCAGCGTGCTCGACGAGCTGCTGGACGGATTTACGCCGGAAGAAGTCGGGTTCCTGAAGAGCATGTTGCGCCGCATTCTCAGCAACTACTGCGAAACCGCGGGCGGCAGCATCACGTAATAGTTGCCATAACAATTACTTTTGACAGATTAATGTAAGGAAATCCTTGCAGTGTCCATCATTCATTCCGAGTCAGGGAACAGCGCGATGAAATCCTCCCCGTTGTCCGTGCGCGCCGGGTCGTGCCGCGCCGCCGTCGCCGCCGCGGTTGCCGCGCTGGCGCTGGCGGGCTGCGCAAACTACATCGGCATCAAGAGCGACAAGCAGATCGCACCCGCATCGCAATTCGAAACCGCCCAGAGCCTGCCGGCCCAGGGCGGCCAGTGGCCGGCGCTCGACTGGGCCAACCAGTTCGGCGATCCGCAGTTGCCGAAGCTGATCGACGAGGCGCTCCAGGGCAACCCGTCGATCGCGCAGGCACAGGCGCGCATCGCGAAGGCGTCGTCGTACATCGAGTCGTCGCGCTCGAACCTGATGCCGAAAGCCGAAGCCAGCTACTCGTGGACACGCGAGCTGTATTCGTCGAACGCGCTGTTCCCGCCCCCGTACGGCGGCCAGTGGTACAGCGAGAACAACGCACTCGCGAGCGCGTCGTGGGATCTCGACCTGTGGGGCAAGAACCGCGAGCGCCTGCACACCGCCGTGTCGCAGGAAAAGGCCGCCGAGGCCGACATGCAACAGGCGCGCATCACGCTCGCGTCGTCGGTGGCCCGCACCTACAACTCGCTCGCCCAGCTGTATGCGCTGCGCGACATCGCGCAGCGCGAGATCGCCAACCGCCAGACGGTCGGCAGGATCACCGACGGCCGCGTGTCGGCCGGTCTCGACACCAACGTGGAACGCCAGACGGCGCGCGGCAACATCGCGACGACCCAGGCATCGCTGTCCGACCTCGACGGCCAGATCACGACCGTGCGCTACCAGCTCGCCGCGCTGCTCGGCAAGGGGCCGGATCGCGGACTGCAGATCGCCGCGCCGGTGATGAACCCGACCGGCGAAGTCGCACTGCCCGGCAACCTGCCGGCCGACCTCGTGTCGCGCCGCCCCGACATCGTCGCCGCGCGCTGGCAGGTCGAGGCCGCGATGCACGACGTGAAGGAAGCGAAGGCCGAATTCTTCCCCGACGTGAACCTCGCGGCCGGCTTCGGCTTCGATGCGTTCGGCTGGGGCAAATTCCTGAATTTCGCGAGCCGCCAGGCGCAGTTCGGGCCGGCCATCCACCTGCCGATCTTCGATGCCGGTGCGTTGCGCGCGCAGCTCAAGGGCCGCTACGCGGACTTCGACCTGTCGGTCGCGAACTACAACCAGACGCTGATCAGCGCGCTGAACGACGTCGCGACGCAGGTCGCGTCGATCCGTGCGGTCGATCGCCAGATGGATGACGCGCAGCGTGCGCTCGATGCGTCGACGCGGGCGTACGACCTCGCCGTGATCCGCTACAAGGCCGGCCTGTCGCCGCAGCTCCAGGTGCTGACCGCGGACACCAACCGCCTCGCATCGGAACAGACGGTGACCAACCTGAAGATGCGCCGGCGCGACATGCAGCTCGCGCTGATCAAGGCGCTCGGCGGCGGGTTCGACGCGACCGGCACGCGGCTCGCCGCGCCCGACGCCGACAAGCAGACAAGACAGGCCGCCAACTGATCCGGCGCCACCACTACGCAGACACTCGAAATAACGGACGGAGAAAATCGCCATGAGCGACCCTCAACAAAACGCCGCCAGCGCACAGCCGCAGAACAACGGGAAGCGCAAACGGATGATGACGCTGCTGATCGCGGTCATCGTGATCGCGGCCATCGCGTACGGTCTGTACTACTTCCTCGTCGCGCGCTTCCATGAAGAGACGGACGACGCATACGTGAACGGCAACGTCGTGCAGATCACGCCGCAGGTCACGGGTACCGTGATCGCCGTGAAGGCCGACGATACGCAGACGGTCAAGGCCGGCGATCCGCTGGTCGTGCTCGACCCGGCCGACTCGCAGGTCGCGCTGCAGCAGGCCGAGGCCAACCTCGCGCAAACGGTGCGCCAGGTGCGCGGCCTGTTCGTCAACGACGACCAGTACCGCGCGCAAGTCGCGCTGCGCCAGTCCGACCTGTCGAAGGCGCAGGACGACCTGCGCCGCCGGATGGCCGTCGCGCAGACGGGCGCCGTGTCGCAGGAAGAAATCTCCCATGCACGCGACGCGGTGCGCGCCGCGCAGGCGTCGGTCGACGCGGCGCAACAGCAGCTCGCATCGAACCGCGCACTGACCGCGAACACGACGATCGCGTCGCACCCGAACGTGATGGCCGCGGCAGCGAAGGTTCGCGACGCGTACCTCGCGAACGCGCGTAACGTGCTGCCCGCACCGGTCACCGGCTATGTTGCGAAGCGCTCGGTTCAGGTCGGCCAGCGCGTGTCGCCGGGCAACCCGCTGATGTCGGTCGTGCCGCTGAACGCGGTGTGGGTCGACGCGAACTTCAAGGAAGTCCAGCTCAAGCACATGCGCATCGGCCAGCCGGTCGAATTGACCGCCGACATCTACGGCTCGTCGGCCGTCTACCACGGCAAGGTCGTCGGCTTCTCGGCCGGCACGGGTTCGGCGTTCTCGCTGCTGCCGGCGCAGAACGCGACGGGCAACTGGATCAAGGTCGTGCAGCGCCTGCCGGTGCGTATCGAGATCGATCCGAAGGAACTCGAGAAGCATCCGCTGCGCATCGGCCTGTCGATGCAGGTCGACGTCGACATCAAGGACGAGCGCGGCGACCAGCTCGCCAACGCGCAGAACACGGTCTACGAAACGAACGTGTTCGCGAAGTACGGCGACGAAGCCGACGCCGAGATCGCGCGCATCATCGCCGAGAACGCCGGCGGCAACGCGCCGGCACCGGCCGCGGCGAAGTCGAACGCCGCCGCCAAGATGATGTAACGGTTCCGACTCCGGAAAACTATCGACATGGCACAGGCTCCTGTCTCCCACCCGCCGCTGCAGGGCGGGCAACTCGTGCTCGGGACGATCGCGGTATCGCTCGCGGTGTTCATGAACGTGCTCGACACGTCCATCGCGAACGTCGCGATTCCGACCATCTCGGGCGACCTCGGCGTGTCGTCCGACCAGGGTACGTGGGTCATCACGTCGTTCGCCGTCGCGAACGCGATCTCCGTGCCGCTGACGGGCTGGCTGACCGACCGCTTCGGTCAGGTCCGCCTGTTCCTCGCGTCGATCATCCTGTTCGTCATCTCGTCGTGGATGTGCGGGCTGTCGCCGAACCTGCCGTTCCTGCTCGGCTCGCGCGTGCTGCAGGGCGCGGTCGCGGGCCCGATGATTCCGCTGTCGCAAGCGCTCCTGCTGTCGAGCTATCCGCGCGCGAAGGCACCGATGGCGCTCGCACTATGGGCGATGACGACGCTGATCGCGCCCGTCGCGGGCCCGATTCTCGGCGGCTGGATCTCGGACAACTATTCGTGGCCGTGGATCTTCTACGTCAACATCCCGGTCGGCATCGCCGCCGCCGCTGCGACGTGGGCGATCTATCGCAATCGGGAGTCGGCCGTGCGCCGCGCGCCGATCGACGGCGTGGGCCTCGCGCTGCTGGTCATCTGGGTCGGCTCGCTGCAGATCATGCTCGACAAGGGCAAGGATCTCGACTGGTTCGCGTCGACGACCATCATCGTGCTCGCGCTGACCGCTGTCATTGCGTTCGCGTTCTTCGTGATCTGGGAGCTGACCGCCGAGCACCCGGTCGTCGACCTGTCGCTGTTCCGCATGCGGAACTTCACCGGCGGCACAGTCGCACTGTCGATCGGGTACGGCCTGTACTTCGGCAATCTCGTGCTGTTGCCGCTGTGGCTGCAGACGCAAATCGGCTACACCGCGACCGACGCCGGCCTCGTGATGGCGCCGGTCGGGTTGTTCGCGATCCTGTTGTCGCCACTCACCGGGAAGTATCTGCCGCGTACCGATCCCCGCTTCATCTCGACGGCGTCGTTCCTGACGTTTGCGCTGTGCTTCTGGATGCGTTCGCGATACACGACGGGCGTCGACGAATGGTCGCTGACGCTGCCGACGCTCGTGCAGGGTATCGCGATGGCGGGCTTCTTCATCCCGCTCGTGTCGATCACGCTGTCCGGCCTGCCCGGCAACCGCATTCCCGCGGCGTCCGGCCTGTCGAACTTCGTGCGGATCATGTGCGGCGGCATCGGCACATCGATCTTCCAGACCGCGTGGGACCACCGCAACAACTTCCATCACGCGCAGTTGGTCGAGCAGGCGAACCCGTACAACCCGACGTTCAACCAGGCCGTCACGCAGATGCGCAGCCTCGGGCTGACGCAGGACCAGGCGCACGGCCTCATCAACAACATGGCCACGCAGCAGGCCGCGCAACTCGGCGTGAACGACCTGTTCTACATCTCGGCGGCGATCTTCGTGCTGCTGATCGGACTGATCTGGATCACGAAGCCGGAGCGCGCGGGCGGCGGCGATGCGGGTGCGGCGGCGTCGGCTGCACACTGAGCACCGCGCTCGAACGAGCGCGCCAAACAAAAAACCCGGTCGAAATCGACCGGGTTTTTTTCGTTCCGACGACGGCGCTTGCGCGTCGCGCGTTACGCAGCCGTCACGACGAGGCGTTCGGGCGCGAGCACGCCGTTGGCCTTGCGCGCCACGCCGAGCAGTCGCTGCGCGTCGTACACGCGCACACGCTCGCCCTCGGCCGCATCGATCGAATCGAGCGCCGACAGCGGCAAGCGCTGGCCGTGCAGGAATCGCTTCGCACTCGTTTCGTCGAGGCGCACCAGCGGAAACGTCGACAGCAACGCGTCGACCGGCTGAAGCCAGGCGTCGCGCGCCGCTTCGGCAGCGTCGGACAGCGCGTCGAGCGTCACCGCATGTTCGAGCGTCAGCGCGCCGACACCCGTGCGACGCAGCATCGTCAGATGTGCGCCGCAGCCGAGCGCTTCGCCGATGTCTTCGGCCAGCGTGCGCACATACGTGCCCTTGCTGCAGGTCACGCGGAACGTCACGTCCGGCAATTCACAGGCCAGCAGATCGAGCGCATGGATCGTCACGTTGCGGCCTTCCCGCTCGACGGTCTGGCCCGCACGCGCGTATTCGTACAGCGGCTTGCCGTCGCGCTTGAGCGCCGAATACATCGGCGGCACCTGCACGATCTCGCCGGTAAAGCGCGCGAGCGCCGCTTCGACCGCCGCACGGTCGCATTCGACGGCGCGCGTGTCGAGCACGTCGCCTTCCGCGTCGCCGGTGGTCGTGCGCACGCCGAGACGCATCGTCGCTTCGTAAGTCTTGTCCGCTTCCAGCAAGTCCTGCGAGAACTTCGTCGCTTCGCCGAAGCACAGCGGCAACAGGCCCGAGGCCAGCGGATCGAGCGTGCCGGTATGGCCGGCTTTCTTCGCGAGAAGCAGGCGCTTCGCGCGAATCAGGGCGTCGTTGCTCGACAGGCCGACCGGTTTGTCGAGCAGAAGGACGCCATCCAGCGCGCGCCGCGGCACGCGTGGACGCTGGGGAGCTGCAGTCGTCATGGGGCGTGCGCGCTCAATCGTCCTTCGCGGGCGCGTCGGCTTCGTCGTCGTCCTTCGCGCGCGTCGAGTTGGCTTCCTTGATCAGGCGCGACATTTCCACGGCCTTCTCGATCGTCTGGTCGTAATGGAAGTGCAGCGTCGGCACCGTATGAATGTGCAGGCGCTTGAACAGCAGGTTGTGCAGGTGGCCCGACGCGTGGTTCAGCGCTTCCTGCGTCTTGTCCGGATCGCCGGTCAGCGCCGTGAAATAGACCTTCGCGTGCGCGTAGTCCGGCGTGAGCTCGACGCTCTGGATGGTCACGATACCGATGCGCGGGTCTTTGACCTCGCGCATGATGAGTTCGGACAGATCGCGCTGAATCTGGTCGGCGATCTGAACGTTGCGATTGGGGGAAGTACGTTTCCTGGACATGATCGATCCGTGATCCGTTTATCAGGATAAAGCGACGCGCCGTTGGCGCGCCACCATGAAAATGGGCGGGACAGGCCCAAGCCTGCCCCGCCCCATGAGCCGATACGCGACGATTACAGCGTCCGTGCGACTTCGGTCACTTCGAAGACTTCGAACTGGTCGCCTTCGATGATGTCGTTGAAGTTCTTCACCGACATACCGCACTCGAAGCCTTGCTTGACTTCCTTCACGTCGTCCTTGAAGCGCTTCAGCGATTCGAGTTCGCCCGTGAAGATCACGACGTTGTTGCGCAGCACGCGAACCGACGACGAGCGCTTGACGATACCGTCGGTGACCATACAGCCGGCAACCGTACCGACCTTCGGCACCTTGAACACCTGGCGCACCTCGACCATGCCGGTCACGACTTCGCGCTTCTCCGGCGCCAGCATGCCCGACATCGCGGCCTTCACCTCATCCACTGCGTCGTAGATGATGTTGTAGTAGCGGATGTCGATACCGTTCGCTTCGGCCAGCTTGCGCGCCTGTGCATCCGCACGCGTATTGAAGCCGATGATGACCGCCTTCGATGCCGTTGCCAGGTTGACGTCGTTCTCGCTGATGCCGCCCACCGCGCTGTGCACGATCTGCACGCGCACTTCGTCGGTCGACAGCTTGAGCAGCGACTGCACGAGCGCTTCCTGCGAGCCCTGCACGTCTGCCTTGATGATGAGCGGCAGGTTCTGCACTTCGCCTTCGCCCATCTGCTCGAGCATGCTTTCCAGCTTCGCGGCCTGCTGCTTCGCCAGCTTGACGTCGCGGAACTTGCCCTGACGGAACAGCGCGATTTCGCGCGCCTTGCGCTCGTCCGGCAGCACGATCACTTCCTCGCCTGCACCCGGCACTTCCGACAGACCCTGGATTTCGACCGGGATCGACGGGCCGGCTTCCTTCGTCGGCTTGCCGTTCTCGTCGAGCATCGCACGCACGCGGCCGTAAGCCGTGCCTGCGAGCACGATGTCGCCGCGATTCAGCGTACCCGACTGCACCAGGATCGTCGCGACCGGGCCCTTGCCCTTGTCCAGCTTCGCTTCGATCACGATGCCCTTCGCCGGCGCCTCGACCGGCGCCTTCAGTTCCAGCACTTCGGCCTGCAGCAGCACGTTCTCGAGCAGGTCGTCGATACCGACGCCCGTCTTGGCCGACACCGGCACGAACGGCGAATCGCCACCGTATTCTTCCGGCACGACGCCTTCCGCGACCAGTTCCTGCTTGACGCGGTCCGGGTTCGCTTCCGGCTTGTCGATCTTGTTGATCGCCACGACGATCGGCACGCCACCCGCCTTCGCGTGCGCGATGGCTTCCTTCGTCTGCGGCATCACGCCGTCGTCGGCAGCCACCACCAGCACCACGATGTCGGTCGCCTTCGCGCCGCGTGCACGCATTGCCGTGAACGCTTCGTGACCCGGCGTATCGAGGAACGTGATGACGCCGCGCGGCGTTTCGACGTGGTATGCGCCGATGTGCTGCGTAATGCCGCCCGCTTCGCCCGCTGCAACCTTCGCGCGGCGGATGTGGTCGAGCAGCGAGGTCTTGCCGTGGTCGACGTGACCCATCACGGTGACGACCGGCGGACGCGGCAGCTGTTCCGCATCGGTACCGGTCTCGCCTTCGACCAGCAGTGCTTCCGGATCGTCCAGCTTCGCGGCAACCGCGCGGTGGCCCAGTTCCTCGACGACGATCATCGCCGTTTCCTGGTCCAGCACCTGGTTGATCGTGACCATCTGGCCCATCTTCATCATCACCTTGATGACTTCGGAGGCCTTGATCGACATCTTGTGCGCGAGATCGGCAACCGAGATGGTTTCCGGCACGTGCACTTCACGCACGATCGGTTCGGTCGGTGCCTGGAACGTCGATGCGCTGTCCTGGTGACGGCCGCGACCCTTCGGGCCGCCGCGCCAGCCGCGGTCGACGCCGCCGCTCGAATCGCCGCGCGTCTTGATGCCGCGGCGCTTCGCTGCGTCGTCCTGCCAGCCGCCCTTGCCGCCGCCCGGCTTCTTGTTGCGGTCGCCCGCGCCTGCCAGTGCCGTCGTGGCCGCCGGCGCTGCACCGGCCGGCTTCTTCACGGCCGGGCGTGCTTGCGCAGCTGCGCCCGCCGGCTTTGCCGGCTTGTGCAGCGTGCCCTTCGCTTCGGCCGGCTTCGGCGGTTCCACCGGCTTCGGCGGCTCGACTGCCTTGACCACGGCCTTGCGCGGCGTGTTCATCATTTCGCGGATCGCGCGTGCTTCGGCTTCTGCCGCCGCGCGACGCTTGCTGATCTCTTCCTGCTCGGCGCGCGCCTTGTCCGCCGCCTCGCGGGCAGCATCCTCGGCCTTCTTCGCCGCTTCGCGCTGGGCCGCACGTTCGGCGGCCGCGCGTGCTTCATCCTGCGCGGACTGCGCACCGGCTGCTTCCTGCTGAGCCTCGGCGGCCTGCTGGGCAGCCGCCTGCTGTGCCGCTGCGGCTTCGGCCGCGGCACGCTTCGCCGCCGCTTCTTCCTCGGCACGGCGGCGCTCGGCTTCGGCCGCTTCCTCACGGGCACGGCGCTCGGCTTCCTCGCGCTCGAGGCGCTCCTGACGCTCGCGCAGTTCCTGCGCCTGCTTCTCGAGCAGCTCGGCCTCGCGGCGCGCTTCTTCCTCGCGACGCTTCAGTTCCGCATCGTCGTCCGCTTCGGCGACCTGCGCCTGACCCTGTTCCGCACCCTCGGCCACGTCGTCGCGCTTGACGAACGTACGCTTCTTGCGGACCTCGACCTGAATGGTGCGAGCCTTGCCCGTCGCGTCAGATTGCTTGATCTCCGACGTATGCTTGCGGGTCAGCGTGATCTTGCGCTTGTCGCCGTCGGTTGCGCCGTGTGACTTGCGCAAATGATCGAGCAGACGCGCCTTGTCCGCTTCGGACAGCGCATCGTCTTCACTCGCTTTCTGGACGCCCGCTGCCTGCAGCTGTTCGAGCAGCACACCAGCAGGCATTTTCAGTTCCGCGGCAAATTGGGCTACGTTGTTACTCGCCATTCATTCCTCTTAGTGCAAGGACCGATTCCTTGCGGTTAGCATCGGGTCAGGCCATACGGCCGCCATCAAATCAGTGCGCCATGGTCATTTCTCACTGGAACCAGTGTTCACGTGCTTTCATGATCAACGCCTTAGCGGCATCCTCTTCCATCCCGGTCATATCGACCAGTTCATCCACGGCCAGCTCGGCGACATCGTCGCGCGTCTGCATGCCGTGTTCGGCCAGCTTCGCGAGCAACTCCGGCGTGATGCCGTCGAGGCCCTTCAAATCCAGCGCTGCATTTTCAACCTTTTCTTCGTTCGCGATCGCCATCGTCAACAGAGCGTCGCGTGCGCGGTTGCGCAGTTCGTGCACGGTGTCCTCGTCGAACGCCTCGATTTCGAGCATTTCGTTGAGCGGCACGTACGCGATCTCTTCGAGGCTCGTGAAGCCTTCGTCGATCAGGATGTCGGCAACTTCTTCGTCGACGTCGAGACGCGCCATGAACAGCGAACGCAGTCGGTCGCGCTCTTCACCCTGCTTCAGGGCGGATTCGTCCGGCGTCATGATGTTGATCTGCCAGCCGGTCAGTTCGCTGGCAAGGCGAACGTTCTGACCGCTGCGGCCGATCGCGACAGCCAGCTCGTTCTCGTCGACGACGACGTCCATCGAGTGCTTTTCTTCATCGACGACGATCGACTGGACGGCTGCCGGCGCGAGCGCGCCGATCACGAACTGGGCGGGATCCTCGGACCATAGCACGATGTCGATGTTTTCGCCACCGAGCTCGTTGCGCACGGCCTGCACGCGGGAGCCGCGGATGCCGACGCACGTGCCGATCGGATCGATCCGCTTGTCGTAGGCGATCACGCCGATCTTCGCGCGCACGCCCGGATCGCGAGCGGCTGCCTTGATCTCGAGCAGGCCCTGCTCGATTTCCGGCACTTCCATCTCGAACAGCTTCATCAGGAACTCGGGCGCCGTGCGCGAGAGTTCGATCTGCGGGCCGCGCGCGGTGCGGTCGACCTTCGCGATGTAGGCACGCACGCGGTCGCCCACGCGCAGGTTTTCCTTCGGGATCAGCTGGTCGCGGCGCAGCAGCGCTTCGACACGGCCCGATTCGACGATGAAGTTGCCCTTGTCGAGGCGCTTCACCGTGCCGGTCATGATCTTTTCGCCGCGCTCGAGGTAGTCGTTCAGGATCTGCTCGCGTTCGGCATCGCGCACCTTCTGCAGGATCACCTGCTTCGCGGCCTGCGCGCCGATACGGCCGAACTCGATCGACGGCACCGGCTCCTCGATGAATTCGCCGACTTCGACGTCGGGCTTCTGCTCACGTGCTTCGAACAGCAGGATCTCGCGATCCGGCTCCTGCAAGCCTGCCTCGTCGGGCACGACGAGCCAGCGACGGAAGGTTTCGTGCTCGCCGCTTTCGCGATCGATATGGACGCGGATTTCGGCGCCTTCGTCGAACAGCTTCTTGGAAGCGGAAGCGAGCGCGGCCTCGAGGGCGCCCAGCACCACATCCTTGTCGACGTTTTTCTCGCGCGCCAGCGCATCCACCAGCATCAACACTTCGCGACTCATTATTTGCGGCTCCTAAAGTCAACTTGCGGAATCAGGCGGGCTTTGTCGATATCGGCCAGCGTGAAATCCAGCATGGCTGCCTCGCCCTTCTTCCTCTCAAATTCCAAACCGATCGTTTCGCCATTCGGCGCGTGCAGAATGCCCCGGTACGTCTTGCGCCCGTCCAGCGGCTTTTTCAAGGTCACGGAAACTTCGCTGCCGGCGAAGCGCTCGAAGTCGGCCAGCTTCTTCAACGGGCGGTCGAGCCCCGGGGACGAGACTTCGAGCCGTTCGTAATCGATGTTTTCGACCGTCAAGACGTGCTGGAGCTGACGCGTGACCTTTTCGCAATCTTCGAGCGAGATGCCGGCAGGCTGATCGATGTAGATGCAAAGCATGCCGCGCCCGGTGCGCTCGAGATCCACCAGCTCGTAGCCGAGCCCGGTGACCGTGGTTTCTATCAGTTCCGTCAGTTGCACAGTGTCCTCTCAGGTGTTCGCGCCCGCCGCTCGCGATTCACCCGCGGGCGCGCGCCTTAGCCGGCGCAGGAAGCGCTACCCGAGATGCCTAACCGTTTCAGCAAAAAAAAATGGGCGGAACGCCCATCTTCTTACTGGTGGTCGCACCTGAGCCGCACATTGAATCCGTACGCCCAGCGACTCCGCGATTATAGCGATTTTTGGCGCAAACGCCAAGCCAGCCGGTAAAAGCAGCGTCCAGCCCGCCTTTACCGACCAAAAATGCGAAACCGGACTGTCCGACCAGGCGGCACAATCCGGCAGCGCGATATATATACAGTCAAAAGCAAAACACGCAGGGCGAGGTGCCGACCCAACCGGACTCATGCCGATTTCGCCGGCACACCGGCGGCTTCATGCCGCCGGACGCCACAAACGCTCAGCGGCCCCGCGAGCGATTGCGCTGCGGACGCTGACCGCCGCGCGCACCGCCGCCGCCGTTGCCGGCGCCTTCGGCGCGATTGCCGTTGGGATTGCGGTTGCCGCCCTTGCCGCCGCCGCGCTTGCCGCCAGCGCCTTCACGCTTGGGGCCCGCGCCATACGACGCACGATTGCCGTCGACATCGCGACCGCCACCCGAGCGGTTGCCATAACCCGACGGCGAAACCGGCAAGCTGCCGTAACCGCTCAGGCCGGGCAGGCCCGGGGCGCCGCGCCGGCCGCCACCGCGACGCGGCTGGTCGAGCTGACCATGCGTCGTCAGCACCGGCTCGCGGCCGATGAAGCCCATCGACGTCTGCATCGGATCCGGCTGGCGGCGCTCGGCCTGCCCGCCACCACCGCGCTTGCCCTTTTCCTCGGACGGCGCCTTCAGGCCGACGGTCGCCATCAGCTTGCGCACCTGCGCCTCGTCAAGCTCTTCCCAGCGACCGCGCTTCAGGCCGCGCGGCAGCGGGATCGGACCGTGACGCGTACGGATCAGGCGGCTCACCATCAGGCCGGCCGCCTCGAACATCCGGCGCACTTCGCGGTTGCGGCCTTCGGCCAGCGCAACGTGATACCAGTGGTTCGTGCCTTCGCCGCCACCGTCGCGGATGCGCAGGAAGTTCGCCGGGCCGTCATCGAGCTCGACGCCATGCAGCAGCTTCTGCCGCATCCCTTCGGACAGTTCGCCGACGACGCGCACCGCGTACTCGCGTTCGACGCTGTAGCGCGGATGCATGAAGCGGTTCGCGAGATCGCCCGACGTCGTCAGCATCAGCAGGCCTTCGGTGTTGAAGTCGAGACGGCCCACCGCGAGCCATTTCGCCGTCTTCATCGGCGGCAGGCGGTCGAACACCGACGGACGACCTTCCGGGTCCGCGTGGCTGACGATCTCGCCGGTCGGCTTGTGGTACAGCAGCACGCGCGGCGGCTTGTTCGGCAGCTTGCGCTTGACCGGCTTGCCGTTGATGCGGACCTGGTCGGTCGGCATGATGCGCTGGCCGATATGCGCGGGCTCACCGTTCACCGACACGCGGCCGGCGACGATCAGCTCTTCCATTTCGCGGCGCGAACCCATGCCGGCTTCCGCGAGCACCTTGTGGAGCTTCGGCGCGTCGTCGTCCGGCGACAGCACGCGCTTGTTCGCCGGCTGGCTGCGGCCGCGACGCAGCATCGGCGCACGTACGCCGCTGCCGCCCGCCGAATTGTCCGCGTCGAATGCCGGCGACGTCACATAGGCGAACAGATCGTCCTGCGACGCTGCGTCGCCTTCGGCCTTCGCCGCGCCGCCCTCGGCCTTCGCCGAACCGCCGCGTCGCCCCTGGCCGCCTTGCCCGCCCTGGGCACCCTTGGCTGCGCCTTCGCGCTTGCCGGCCGGCTTGCGGCCACCCTTGGCCGCACCTTCCTTGCGCGGCGCGCGTGCGGGCTGCGCTTCCGCCGCGTCGGCCGGCTGCGCTTCCGCGCCCTCGCCGCCCTGCGACTCGCCATCGCCCTTCGACTTGGCTGCCGCGCGGCGACGCGCGATCAGGCTGCGCGGGCCGCGCCGCAGGCCGCGGCGGGGACGCTCGTCACCACCCGCGGCCGGAGCGTCCTGCTCCGGCGCATCGTCGGCACGCGCGGCCTGCACGGCAGGCGCGGACGATTCAATATCGTGGATATCAGTCAAAACAACCTCAAAATGTCAGGTCTCGCGCCCGACTCGGGCGCGGCAAGAAGTCGGCCGCGATCAGGCGCGGCGCTGTTCGGGTTCTGCTTCGTCGTCCGGCAGCGCGTCGGCGCCGATGGGCGCGCTGGCACTGCGTACGGCGTCGGCGAGGCTGTCGGACGTATCGTCCAGCAACTCGCCGTCCGCGGGACGGGAGCGTGAGGCGTCGGCCTGGCCAGCCTCGCCCGGCATGTCGCCGGCCGCTTCCGCTCCGTCTCCGGCAACCGCGTCGGCAGCCGGCTTGCGATCTTCCTCGTTCCACACCGCGTGCAGCGGCTCGGGCTGCCCGCCGGCCGGCGCTGCTTCGGCGCCGCCCTGTTCGCTCTGAACGCGATCCGCTTCCAGCGTATCGCGGTTCGGCATTTCCTGCGTCGGCGCGCCTTCCGTTGCGGCGTCGCCCGGCAATTCATCCGGCTGAACGTGCGGCTCGTCGGCCGCCGCTTCGCCGGCTTCCGGCACCGCGTCCGCCGCCGGCGCATCGCCGTCGAAGTCCATCGCCTGCTGCGCGAGCAGCGCGGCTTCGATGTTCGCCGCCGGCTCCTCGAGCGCCGGCAGGTCGTCGAGCGCCTTCAGGCCGAGATCGTCGAGGAACTGCTTGGTCGTCGCGTACAGCGCCGGGCGGCCCGGCACGTCGCGATGCCCGATCACCTCGATCCAGCCGCGATCCTCGAGTTGCTTGACCACCTGCGTATTGACCGTGACGCCGCGAATCTCTTCGATGTCGCCACGCGTGACGGGTTGCCGATACGCAATGATCGCGAGCGTCTCGAGCACCGCACGCGAATATTTCGGCGGCTTCTCGGGATGCAGTCGGTCCAGGTAATGGCGCATCGCCGGCTTGCTCTGGAAGCGCCATCCGGTTGCCAGCGCCACCAGTTCGACACCGCGGCCGGACCAATCCTGTTTCAGATCTTCGAGCAACGTGCGGACCGTGTCAGCCGACACGCCGTCGGCAAAGAGCTTGCGCAAATCGCCGAGCTTCAGCGGTTCCTGCGCACAGATCAAAGCAGTCTCGAGGACGATCTTCGCCTCTTGGGTATTCATGCAGCTAGGCCAGACCCTGTGGTCAAACGAACCGGATCAACAAACAGACGAAAGGAACGGAAGACGCGCTCGCCCGATTCTGATCGGTCATATTGATGGGAGCACGAACCGGGGGCGGCGAACCAACTTCAAGCCAGGCCCAAACCGGACGGAACAGCACGGTTCAACGACGGAACCGCGTGACTGAGCGCCATCTTACGCAAAATTGCCCGGTGCGTAAAGATGAGCCGAACGGCCCGCCGCCCGTACGCCGCACCCGCTCCGTCCCCGCTTCAACGCAGGCCTGCGCCGCGCGCGAGGAACGCCCGCAAGCGCTCGACGCCTGCCTCGAGCCGCACCGGATCGCACGCGTAGCACCAGCGCACGAACCCTTCCCCCTCCGGGCCGAACGCGCGGCCGGGCGCCAGCCCGAGTCCCGCCTCGCGCACCAGCGACTTGCACAATGCAAGACTGTCGCCCGCGCCCGGCAACCGCAGGAACAGGTACATCGCGCCCGGCGGAGGCGGCACGTCGACGCCCGGCAACGTGCGCAGCGCGGCGACCAGGTGGTCACGCGCACCGCGCAGCGCCGCGACGAACGACTGCACGAACGGCTCGCCGTCACGCAGCGCGACTTCGCCCGCGGCCTGGATGAAACCCGGCGCGCACGACGTGTTGTACTCGACCAGCTTCGACAGATCGCCCATGACCGACGCCGGCGCGACCAGCCATCCGAGCCGCCAGCCCGTCATCGCCCAGGCCTTCGAGAACGAATTCACGACGATGACCCGCTCGTCGCGCGATGCGATATCGAGGAACGACGGCGCGCCGTCCGCGCCGAACACGAGCCGTTCGTATACCTCGTCGGCGACCACCCAGATGCCGTGGCGCCGGCAATGCGCGAGCACGGCCTGCTGCTCGTCGCGGGACATCACCCAACCGGTCGGATTGTTCGGCGAGTTGACGAACAGCATTCGCGTGCCGGGCGTCAGCGCCGCGAGCAGCCGGTCGACGTCGAGCCGCCAGCCCGCCTCGCCATGGCGGAGCGACACGCACTCGACCTGTGCACCGAGGATCTTCGGGATCTCGACGAGGTTCGGCCAGAGCGGCGTGACGGCGACGACGCGGTCGCCCGGGCCGACCAGCAACTGCGCGGCCAGCATCAGCGCGCTCACGCCCGAACTCGTCACGGCGATCGTATCGGCCGCCGTCGCACCGTGACGCGCACCAACATAGGTCGCAATCGCGTTGCGCAGCGGCACGGTGCCGAGGTTGTGCGTGTAGAAGGTTGCGCCGTCGCGCAGTGCCGCGGCAGCCGCGTCGCGAATGAATGCGGGCGTCACGCGATCGGACTCGCCGAACCAGAACGGCAGCACGTCGGGTACGCCGAAGCCGGCGTTCGCCACTTCCCTGATCAGCGACGGACGCAGCGCCTGAACTGCGCTGCGCGCCGCCGGCTCGCCCGTCGCCGGGCCGACATCTGCGGAATGCGTCATCGAGAACCGCCACCGAGGAACACGATCCGCGTAGTGTAGCGGCGTGCGCGCCCGATCCGCACCCTTTCAGTCGAGATCCTCCGCCCGCGCCGGCATCTGGCGCACGAGCTCCCAGATCGCCTGCGCGGCCGGCGACAGCGACCGGTCGCGGCGGCGCACCAGCTCGACGGTGCGCTCGGCACGCGGCGTCAGCGGCCGCGCGACCAGCGTCGATCCGGCCGGCAGCGGCAGCGACAGCCACGGCTGCACGCTCACGCCGACGCCGGCCTCGACGAGCCCGAACACCGTCGCCGAATGCCCGAGCTCCTGCATGACCGTCGCATTGACCCGATGGGCGGCCAGCGCGGCGTCGATCAGCGGCCGGCTTCCGGACGCATGGTCGAGCAGCACGAGACGCTCGCCGTCGAGCGCCGTCCACGGCACCTCGGCCCGCGCCGCGAGCGGATGATCGGCGCGCGCGACCAGGCAGAACGAGTCGGTCATCAACGGTTCGCACACGAGATCGGCAACGGCGAGCGGCCCGATAACGACGCCGAAATCGACTTCGCTCGACTTCACCTTGCGCAGGACGTCGCTCTGCACGTCGTCACGCAGGCCGAGCGTGACGAACGGGAACTGGCGCTCGCACGACGCGACGACGCGCGGCATGAGCCGGCACGCGATCGTCGGGCTCGCAGCGACGATCACGCGCCCCCGCCGCTGCTCGCCGATCTCGCGAATCTCGCGCAGCGTGTCGTCGAGATCGGCGATCAGGCGGGACACGCTCGCGATCAGGTTCGTCCCGACGTCGGTCAACTGCACGTCGCGCGTCGTCCGGTCGATCAGCTTCAGTCCGAGCTCGGTCTCGAGTTCGCGCACGCAACGGCTGACCGCGGACTGCGTGAGCCCGATCTCGTCTCCCGCGCGACTGAAGCTCCGGAGCCGCGCAACCTCGATGAATACGCGAAGCTGGCGCAGCGTAACGTTCATCCCCTCTCCTCATCAATCGTCGATACCGATGCGCGATTTTAATGCGCGCCATCGTCTTCGATGTGTGAATCCGGCACCGGCAGCACATGTTTCGCTGCGGTGCAATATCGACGCAAACGCACGTAGCACGGGCGACTTGCACAAGATTGGTGATTGTCCTGATTTGCTGGCGGGTTATTTTGGCGTCTTATACGCCCCTAGCTGACTTAGCCGTCAGCCCGCTGCCAAGCGGCTCTCGCGGGAATCGCCTCAGACATGGCACACATCGTGCTTTATCTGACGTACAGGGCGCAGGTCGAGTCGGACAGAGGGCAGAAACGCCGCTGCCGGCCAACCGGAAGCCCCCACCCGGCACTCGACGCTCGAGTGCTTGAAGAGTGCGCGGCGCAGGGCAGCGCACCGGAGTTAGCTTCGCTGAGGTGAGGACATGATGCTGTTCGACGATTTGAGAGATAACGAGTGGGCGCTGGTCGAAGGTCTGTTTTGCTCGGAACCCGCACGCAGTGAACGGCGCGGCCGTCCCCGCGTCGAGGCCCGTTCGGTGGTAAACGCCGTGCTGTGGGTACTGTCGACGGGTGAAGGCTGGTCGAAGCTGCCGGGCCGCTATCCGTCGCCGCCGACCTGCCGCCGTCGCTTCGACGAATGGCAGGCAGACGGCACGCTCGCCGAAATCGTCAAGCGACTCGGCACGAGCGGCCGCCAGATCTCGCTGCGCGGGCGCATTGGGGCGAGCGCGACGAAGCCGCCAGCACCGCCGAGCCGCGACCGGCTGCGCGGCGCCTTCTGGACCAACCCGGAATCCTGGCGCGCCCCCGTGAAGATGGCGTAACGCATGCTCGATCGGGCGGCTTCGGCCGCCCGGTTTCTTTCAGTGCCACGCGCTTTTGCGCGGCGCTCGCATCGCCGTCGATTGCGCTGTCGTGCGGCGATACATCTATTTACGATTATTTACAGCAAGCCTGCACTCCCACGCTTACCTTAGCGAAATATCAACAGGCCGCGCCGGTGGCTTGAAGGGAGCCCCGCCATGAAACCAATGTCACTGCTCGTCGCATGCGGCATTGTCATTTCGCTGGCGCTGACCGCCCCCGCTCGCGCGGACGATCGCGCGAAGCCGCCTCACCACCAGCAGGATCATCGGAACACCCTTCGCCAGCAACCGCCCGCCGCGCCGCCCAATCGGCAGACCGTGCCGCGCGGCGATTTGCGCGGCGACATCGCCAGCAACGCGCGCGCGCGCACTGGCTCGCAGCCGTCCGACCTGCCGCGTCATCCGTAGTCCGCAGGAATTCGTCAAAGAAAATTACCGGATTCGGGAACTGCCCGACATGCGACGAGTCACATTCGTTGCCATGAGCACAGCGTGGCAACAGCAAAAGTATCCGGTACGCCCGTATCCTCGCGATACGGGCTTTTTTTTGCGTCGCCGGTGGACGGCGCGCGAGAACGGGAGTGCGCCGCTACAGGCGGCTTTCGAGAATCGCCACGGCGCTCGCTTCGCTCAATGCGTAGTCGTCCATACGGCGATCGGTCCAGGAAAGCAGTTTCTCGTCACGCTCGAGGCGCGCGCATTCGGCACGACCGTTATCGGTCAGCACCGCGATGTCGACCGGCGCATGAAAACCCGGTGCGGGAGCAACGGTCTTCTGCCTGACCGTGTCCATCAGCCCCAGCGACCGGAGATACTCGAACACGCCCGGGCGGCGCGCCCACGGTACCTGGCGGTACTGCACTCGTCTCAATGCGTCGAGCACCGCTTCGTTGGAATACGTGGTCATCTCGATTCTTTCTTAAAGTGCAGCGACAATGCGAAGCGGCGCGCCGGGCGGGAGCTCCGCCCGCCGATACCGCCACCGATTCTGGGGGCCGACGTTCGGCGTCGCGTCAGGGCCGGATCGTCAGCCGTCCATAAAAAGACACCATACCCCAATCAAATTGATTCTGTTCGATTCATTTGTACTTCTCTTCATCGGTTTCATGCTCTGCCGCAAGCGGCGGCGACTCATCGCGATCGCGAGCGTCGCGCTGTTCTGGCTGCTCGCGACAGGCTGGCTCGCCGCGCCGCTCATCGCGTGGACCGAAGCGGGCGTGACGCCGGTCGAGCGCCCCGACATGCATGGCCGGACCACGCTGATCATCATCGGCGCCGGCACGCGGCGCAGCGACACCGGCCTGCGACCGCCTCCCGACGGGGAAGCACGCATCCGCGAGACCGCGGCGCTCTACCGCACGTGCCGGCAGCAGGCTGCCCGCTGCACCGTGGTGATGTCGGGCGGCGACCCGCAACGTCACGGCGAAACCGAGGCGGCCGTCTACGGGCGCCTGCTGGTCGCGGCGGGTGTCGCTTCCAGCGACCTCGTCCTCGAGCCGAACAGCCGTACCACCTACGAAAATGCGAAATTCACTGCATCTATACTACGCTCACAACATGACGACACGCGCATTCTCGTCACGTCGTCCTATCAGATGCGCCGCGCATTGCTCGATTTCCGCCGCTTCGGCATCGATCCGCAACCCGTTTATGCGAACCGCCGGCGCGCGCAAACGGGCTGGCTGCCCCGCTGGCACAACCTGGAAGACGCGAATCAGGCATTGCACGAACTGATCGGCATCGCACAGTTCCACGTCTACCGATGGCTCGGCTGGTTTTGATTGCAACGCTTGCACCGGCGGCGAACGCGACGGTGCCGCCCCGGGATGGCATGCGCATGACGGAATGCACGAAGTGTTGCGCGACTTCAACGGGGCCTTGCGCTGTACCTCGATCCGGTGCA
This sequence comes from Burkholderia sp. BCC1998, assembly GCF_905339875.1. Classification (NCBI taxonomy): domain Bacteria; kingdom Pseudomonadati; phylum Pseudomonadota; class Betaproteobacteria; order Burkholderiales; family Burkholderiaceae; genus Burkholderia; species Burkholderia sp. BCC1998. Next base: position 26,869 of record NZ_CAJPHE010000028.1, on the reverse strand, counting down.
CATTGATCCGTCACTTTTGTTACACTCGACACGCACTCGATTGCAGTCGCCAGACAAAACGGCAACATTCGGGTTCATCACCACTTAGCGGAGGTAAAGCAATGAAGAAGACGTCCCTGGCTATTCTGGTCGCGATGTCGGCGCTGACTGGCGCAGCGTATGCGCAAGAGAGCACGCAAATCCAGACCATCACCGACCCGGCGAAGATCGCCGAGATCGAGCAGCGCGCACAGGCACTGCAACAGCAGCAAGCAGCCGAGGCTGCACAGCCGGCGGCGCAGGAAGAGCACCACGGCAAGAAGGCTGCTCACCACAAGGCAGCGAAGAAGGCTGGCAAGAAGGCCGCCAAGGCCGCTCCGGCAGACGCTGCCAGCCAGTAAGTTCGGCGGCACCGCACAAGCGAAAAGCCGAATCCGGGCAACCGGGTTCGGCTTTTTTGGTTGCGGCGCCTGCGCGCTGTGCTAAAGTCGCGCACCGAAATTTTCCACCCGTGCGCACCCCGGTGCGGAGGACAGCATGAGCAACATTCAACTCGACATCGAGTGGACCGAAGCAGCCACTCGCAAGATCAAGCAACTGATGCCGCGCGGCTCGGACGACGCCTTTCTCGCGCTGCCGCCGATCGAGTGCCTGCCGATGGAGGGCGACGTGCTTTTCCTCGGCCCGCAAGGCAAGCAGCAACCGTTCATCGTCGCCGAACGCCAGTATCACCACGACGGCGATGCCGACTGGACGATCATCCTGATCCTCGACGTACCCAGCGCGTCGCACTGACGCGTCGCGGCGGCCGGCAACGCGTCCGGCCGCACCGCCCTGCTCGCACGCGCTGCGACGGCACGCGAATCCCGGGCCGATCGAGCCGGTCCGCGTCCGTTTCGCGATTGAGCGGCGTGTGAGCGGAACGCTCGCACGCGGCCAACGCGACCTCGCCCTACCGGCGCTCGCCGGATGCGAACCGCGCCGCCCCCACTCCAATTGATTGCGAATCACCGAATCCCGCACAGGCCGGATCGGCGCCCTCGCATTGCGGCCCCACCAAAAAAATTGCCCGCGCTTCATACGAAGCGCGGGCGAAACCGTCGCCCTACGAGGATAGGCGACGGGGCCATCGAGACCCGCGCGCGGCGCGGATCATCATCGGTTGTGCCCGCGCTCGCAGCGCCGGCATCTGGGGACGTCGAAACCGTTGGTCGGGCGTTCTCGACGCCTGCCCGGTCTCTGGCACCACCCTCCCTGTCCTAACGATTCGAACTAGTAAAGCAGTTTGCGTGCCAGGTGCATTTTCGAAAGCACGTCATTGATCCATAAGGATATTTTCTGGGACCATGACGATGTAACACACGTTCCGCCGCCGTAACGCGCGGATGTTACGTAACGTCACAAGGCGGAGCAGCCGAACGTCCCGCACACGCCGACGTCACGGCGCGCGACCATAAAAAAAGCCCGCCGGGCGGCGGGCTTGTTCGACGAGCGGGATCGTACCGCGATCAGCGCAGCTGATTCACGAGCAGCCCCATGATCTGCCGGGCCGGCGACGACGAATCGATCGCACCCGAATCGTCGACGACTGCCACACGCGTCTGGTCGGCCGTCAGCGCCTTCACGTTGACGCGATACTGCTTCGCCTGCTTTTCCTTCTTGCCGTGGAACAGTTGGCTCCAGAAGCCCTGCTCGGCCGCGCTCAGATCCTTCGGATCGACATAACGCACGAAATACAGACCCTTCGTGCGATCGCGATCGTCGACCGTGAAGTTCGCGCGATCGAGTGCGAGGCCGACGTGCAGCCACGACCGGTCGTACGGCTCGCCGAGCGTGACTTCGGACGGCACCGCGCTCGTGTCGACGTCGTTCGCTTGCGACGACGTACGCGCGACGTTCTGCGCAGCGATCGCCGCGGCGGCCGCCTTCGACGCGTCGGTATCGGCCTTCTTGTCCTTCGGCACCGTGTTGTCGTTGATGTTCGCGACCGGCGGCTCGCCGTTCTTCGCACGCTGCTCGTTCTGCGCGAGCACCGCCATCAGCCGCTTCAGGTATTCCGTCTCGAGCGCCGGATCGTTCGGCTTCGCTTCCCACTTGCTCGAATCGTTGTTCGCGCCGGTGATCGCCTCGCGCATGCCCTTCTGGCTGACGAACACATAGGTGCCGCCGTTCGGCGCCGAATCGAGGCGCGTGCGGTACTTGTTGCGCTCGGCCGTCACGTACGAATTGCCCATCGCTTTCGAGATCACGCTGCGGATCAGGCCGTCGTTGATCTGCGGATGGGTCTCGTTCCAGTCGGTTTCCATCACGCCCTTGTCGCGCTGGTCGACGACCAGCAGGAAGCCCTGCTCCTGCCAGAAGCGGCGCACTTGCGGCCAGATGTCGGCGGGCTTCTTGCCGTCGATCACGAGCCAGCTCTCGGTGCCGTCGCGCTGGATATGCATGCCGGCCACGGCGGGCGCGACGGTATCCGTCGCGGGCGCCGTGTGCTGGACCTGCTGAAGCGCGGACAGGGAAGTCGCGCCGCCCTGCGGCGGCAGCGAACGCTGATCGGCCGTCTCGTCGAGCATGTTGGGCGGCACTGCGAGCGACGCTTCCTTCGATTTCGAATCGCTCTTGTAGTCCACTTTCGTGGGCGACGACGTACCGCAACCGGCGACGAGCGCACCGGTGGCGAGCACTGCAGCGAACCGCATGGTAAGACGAAGATCAGTCATGTTCGGGGAATCCTCTTCCGCTAAATCACGGCGCTTTCCGTGGATCAACCTTGCATTTTACCGGGGCCGCGCCGGGATGTGCAAAAAAGCGACGGGCAAGAAAAAACCCGCGTCAGCCTGAGCTGACGCGGGTTCTTATCTGGTCGGGGCGAGAGGATTTGAACCTCCGACCACCTGCACCCCATGCAGGTACGCTACCAGGCTGCGCTACGCCCCGAAAGAAAAAAATTATAACAGAGAGTTGGCCGGTTTAGAACGGGTCGCATGCATTTTGTGCATGTTCCTGCCGAAATTTTTTGTGGCGCACGTGGCGTGACGGATTCGACACGAACGGCGACGCACATGACGCCCCGTCCGTCTGCCATCCGTCTACACGATCCGCCTGACGCTCACGCGCTGCGCGCGACACAGATCACCGTGAGCCCCGCCAACCGGTTGAACCGGAACATCGGCAACTCGGCGCGGCAGATCAGCTTGAGCAAACCATTGACTACCGGATGGTGCCGACGCAGTTGCGACGCGGGTTCGCGTGGCTGGCGACGCGCCCGCTCGCTCAGTCGCAATGCCGCCGCGAGCGGAAACGTGAAGCCGAAGTAGTAAGCGCCGCGCTCGACCTCGAGCCCCGCACGGCGCACGACGTCTTCGAGGCCGTCGAGCGTATACCTGCGCTTGTGTTCGAGAAAGTCGTCGTGCGCGCTCCAGAGGAACTGAAACGCGGGAACGGTGATCAGGAAGCGGCTGCCCTTCGGCACGCCGGCCACATATTGTGCAAGCAGCCCGACATCGTCATCGACGTGCTCGAGCACGTCCATCAGCAACACGAGATCGGCATCGAGCCGATTGACGGCGCGGCGAAAATGGACGGGCTTGCCTGCCGCCTCGCCGTCGGTATCGTCGGCGTAGCTCGTGTCGACACACCACGCTTCCGTCGCCTGCGTGCGCTCGAGCAAATGTTTCGAAAAGAAACCCGAGCCCGCGCCGACATCGAGTATCCGGTTCGCATCCGCCGCGCCCAGAAACCGGCGAATCGCGCTCGCCTTCGACGCGTAGTACCAGTGATCGCCGACGTCCGCTCCCAATACGTCGAGTTCCTTCAGATCCATGACGCCTCCCCCGTGTCGGCCACCATGCTTCGATCATCAAGCTACTGACGCCGATCTTACCGCGCCGCAGCCGTCGCACGCATCGCAAGTTGCGCGAATTGCACCGCGCCCGCATCGCGTCCTAGTCGAAAAGGACGATGGCCGTTTCGCCGCGGATCGCTACCGTGCGCTTACCCGGCGCGAGATCGCCGCGCCCGGCGCATCGTCCGACTGCAGGCCGATCGAGATCGCAGATCTGCGCGTTGCCGCGCGCCGCGCCGGGCCGGCAGCGACTTCGATCTCAACCGCGGTCGCGACTTCCCGTGACAGTCTCCGACAAAGGCGAGTGAATGAATCAGAAAAACGAAATTTCCCGACGACACTTTCTCCGGCTGGGTGCCGGCACGTTCGGCATCGCGCTGGGAAGCGCGTCGCTTCTGTCCGCGTGCGGCGGCGATTCGATCGCGATCGCCCCCGTCACGACGCCCAGGCTCGCCTCGGTAGCGAATTTTCGCGATACCGCAGGACCGGACGGAACGGGCTATGCCACCGCGAGCGGCGCAGCGATGAAAAAAGGCGTGATCTACCGGTCGTCCGCGCTCACGTTGTCCGCGGCCGACGTCGCAACGGTCGATACGCTCGGCATCACGCAGGTGTGCGACCTGCGCACGACCTCCGAGATCCAAGCGCAGCCGGATGTACCGTTGGCGGGCGCCATTTGGCAGAACCTCAACGTGCTCGGCGCCGCCAATCTCGGCCCGCTGCCGACCAGCGGCGCGACGGCTACGGCCTTCATGATGAGCATGTATCGGGCGTTCGTGACGTCGGAAACCGCACGCACGAGCTACCACGCGTTGTTTGCCGGCTTCGCCTCATCCGGCGGCAATCTGGTCTTCCACTGTACGGCCGGCAAGGATCGCACCGGCTGGGCGACGGCCATCCTGCACACGATCCTCGGTGTCCGCCCGCAGACGATTCTCGCCGACTATCTGCTGACCAACGTCTACAGCGCGTCGGAAATCGCCGCCTATGTCGCGCAGGCGCAAAAGCGCGGCGGGCAGGATGCGGCCGACATGATGGCCGCGCTGCAAGGCGCGCAAGCCGCCTATCTGCAGGCGGCGTTCGATCAGGTCGTCGCGTCGTATGGCTCGATGACGTCATACATCGAGAACGGCCTGCAGCTCGACGCGTCGACGCAGAATGCGATCCGGCAGCGCATGCTGGTCTGACCGACCGTGCAGGCGGCGCTGGCGACAGCGCGGCTGTCATCGCACTGCCGCCGCGCCTGGATCGGACACGGCCTTCATCCGGCAAGTGACCCGGCGTCAACCCACGCCGACGCCGGGTTTGCCGAGCCGGCGCAATGCGCGCCGCCCGCCTCGACCGCAAAACCAAACGACCGTTTGATATCGCCGCCCCGACGCCGCGAATCCTTTGCCCTGTCGTGCGCCGACCGATGTTGCCCGCGCGCCCGCTGTTTGGTAACGCCGCTCTAGCGCGCTATGCCACACTGCACGGCATCGACGACTGCGCCGCGCATCGATCGCGCGCCCTCGCCGGTCACGACAAGACATGGAGACAGACGATGCGGAATTCGGTCCGGCGCGGCCATCGCACGCCCTTGGCAAGTTTCGACTGGATGGCCGGCCTGCGACGCGCGGCCGCCCCGGTTTCACACGGCACCGCTCGCGCATTCGGCTGCGGTGCGCTTGCGCTCGCGCTGCTCTGCACCGGCTGCGCGGAACCGGCCGCGCAGCGCGACGGCAACGCGTCGGTCGCATCGACGAAGATCGAGCGCGCCAAAGCCGAACGCCTCGCTCACGAACAGCAGATCGCCCGCACGGTGCCGTCGCTCGCGTCGATCAACCTCACGCAGCCGCGCCCGTTCACGCTGCGCGACTCGGGCCAGAACGGCGCGATGACGTTCCTGCGCGACGTCGATTTCCGCATCGTCAACAACCTCGGCTTCTTCATCCATCAACTGTCCGCGACGCTCGTGCCGACGCAGGCCGGCGCCCCCATCGTGTTCGACGACCCGACGAGCTTCGAGATCGACGTACACGAAGGCGCGGTCACGCTCGACAACGCAAAGCTGACCGCGCTCTTCGACACTTACATCTTCGGTTACCGCAACGCGCCGCTGCGCAAGCTCGCCGTATCGGCCGGCGACGGTGTGATCCATCTTCAAGGCGAGATGCAGCGCGACGGCTGGGTGCCGTTCTCGCTGACCGGCACGCTCGCGATCCGCGACGGCAGCCAACTCGTATTCCACCCGACCGGCGTGCGCGTGTCGGGCATCAACGCGCAGCCGGTCATGCGCGCGGCCAACGTGAAGATGGCCGATCTGCTGAAGGTAGAAACACCGATCGCGCGGCTCGCCGGCGACGACCTCGTGATGTCGGTCGACAAGCTGATGCCGCCGCCTCGGCTGAAGATCCGGATCGCCGCGCTGCGCGTAACACCGGCCGGCCTCGACCTGACGCTCGACGACGGCTCGCATGCCGGCTTCGCGCTCCCCGCGAACGCGCCGCAACAGGCGATGTACATCCGCGGCGGCGACGTGAAATTCATGCGCTCGATGCCGATGAACGCCGACATCCTGATCGGCCCGGTCGATCCGACGAAGCGCGACCAGCACTTCGTGTTCGACCTGTACCACTATCGCGAGCAGGTTTCGGCCGGCTATTTCAATTTCGACGAAAGCGGCGCGATGGCGATCCGGATGCCGTCGTACGCGGGCCCCGCGAGCGGCGCCGCGCTCGGCAATGCGGCCGCTCGCCTGAACGACAGCTTCCTCGCCGCGCAGCAGAATGCGTTGCGCGACTCGCGCCAGCACTGGGAAGCGTTTGCACTCGCGGCCAGCGCGCCGCAACCCGGCATGCAGAAAGTCGCGATGCGGCGCTCGTCGACCGCCCCGTTCAACGAACGGCACGTGTCGAACCGCAACCCGACGATCCACCTGCACAACGTCGACTTCAACCTGTCCGGCGACATCGGCTTCCATGTCGAGGATCTCGACGTGCAGCTGATCGCGAAACGCCCGGGCGAACCGGTCGATCTCGACGATCCGAACCAGTACGACATCCGCATTCTCGGCGGGACGGTGGTCGAATCGTGGAAGGCGATGTCGGCGCTCTTCAACAACTACCTGCTCGACTACTCGCCGCGCTCGCTGAACGACCTGCAGTTGAGCGCGGATGGCCAGGAATTGCGCGTCCAGGGCGGCATCAAGCTCTGGAATCACGTGCCCGGCGTGTGGCTGCCGACCGACATGAAGGGCACGCTGTCGGTGCTCGACGACCGGCACCTCGCGTTCAAGCCGGCGCAGGTATCGGTGCTCGGCATCCCGCAGGCGAAGCTGCTGCGCTCGCTCGGCATCGAGCTCGCGTCGCTGACGCCGCTGCAGCGCCGCGGCGCGGAGTTGCGCGGCGACACGCTCGTGCTCGACCAGTACACCGTGTTTCCGCCGCCGGTGCTGAACGGCAAGCTCGGCCAGGCGACGGTCGAACGCGACGGGCTGCGCCTCACGTTCCGGCGTGCCGCCGACGCGCCCGCGACGAAGCGGCCGCAGATCGACGCGCCGAGCTACATGTGGATGGAAGGCGGCGACATGAAGATGTTCAACGTGCTCGAACTGAACGTGCGCGCGCTGATCCGGAACTCGGCCGAGGCCGGCCCGATGCGTTTCGACCTGTACGGCTACCGCAGCCAGGTCGCGCAGGGCTCGGTGCGGATGCTGCCGGACGGCACGCTGGTCGTCGACATGGGCAAGCCGAACCCGCTCGCATCGCGCTGACCCGCCGGGCGCGAGCCCGCGTGCATGAAAAAAACCCGGCGGCGCATCGCCGACCGGGTTTCTTGTTGATTCGCGCGTCGCGCTCAGCCGTGTTTGAGTCCGTCGATCACATCGAGGAGCGCCTGCCGCAACGCGACCACGTCGACCGTTGCGCCCGGCTTGCCCGATACTCGCGCGTCGCCGGCCGGCACATCGGGCTCGGCCGGCGCCGCGGCAGCGCGCTCGCCGCCCGGCGAATCGAGCCGGTTGCGCGCGCCGTTGATCGTGAATCCCTGTTCGTACAGCAACTCGCGAATCCGCCGGATCAGCAGCACTTCGTGGTGCTGATAGTATCGGCGATTGCCACGCCGCTTCACCGGCCGCAACTGCGTGAATTCCTGTTCCCAATAACGCAGCACGTGCGGCTTGACCCCGCACAGTTCGCTGACTTCACCGATCGTGAAATAGCGCTTCGCGGGAATCGGAGGCAAGACGACTTTCTCAACCGTAGTGGTCATCGTCGGTTAACCGTCGGTAAAGAATGCGCGGCGGCCGCGCGGAGACTTCGGCGCGCGGGCGTTACTCCGCGCCGTTTTCGACCAGCGCCTTCAGCTTCTGGCTCGCGTGGAAGGTTACCACCCGGCGGGCCGCGATCGGAATCGCCTCGCCCGTCTTCGGGTTGCGGCCCGGACGCTGCGGCTTGTCGCGCAGCTGGAAGTTGCCGAACCCCGACAGCTTGACGCTTTCGCCGTTTTCGAGCGCGTCGCGGATCACTTCGAAAAACGCCTCGACCATGTCCTTCGCTTCACGCTTGTTCAGCCCGACGCTGTCGAACAGCAGCTCCGCCAGCTCCGCTTTCGTCAGCGTCGGCGTCTCGGTGGACGCCGGCGCCGAAGCGTCGCGGTTCATGGCGCTGCGTTGCGCCGTCAGGAGGGCTTCGAATTCACTCGAGGTCATGTCGTTCATATCTGCCATACAGCGCGTTAAACCAAAACTTACGATGGGGAAGCGCCACCCGCGAACGGGCGGCCCCTCTCCTTAGCCGCGCAGGCGGGCACCCGCACGAGCCATCCGCTCGACCAGCGTCTGGATCGCCTGATCGACGACCTCGTCCTGTAGCGTGCCAGCCGCATCCTGCAGCGTCACGCGGAAGGCAAGGCTCTTCTCGTGCGCGGCAAGACCACCGGAAGTATTTGATTTTGCACGAAATTCGTCGAAGAGTACAACCTTCTGAACGAATCGGCAGGCGTCTTCGGCCAGCGCCTTCTTCATTTCGTCGAAAAGTGCCTGAACCTCGACCGCCTGATCGACGACAACGGCGATATCGCGCCGTACCGGCGGGAATTTCGACACGTCGGTCGGCGCCGGCAGTGCACGCGCGATCAGCGCATCCGCGTCGATTTCGAACATCACCGGCGCGTGCGGCAGCTCGTACTTCTGCATCAGGCGCGGATGCAGCTCGCCGATCCAGCCGACCGCGCGGCCATCCACTTCGATGCGCGCACTGCGGCCCGGATGAAGGGCCGGATGCTCGGCCTTCACGAAGCGCGCGGCGGCCGGCGCGAGCAGTGCCTCGAGGTCACCCTTCACGTCGAAGAAATCGACCGCGCGGGTCGCGACGCCCCACTGCTCGTCGACTGCCGGGCCGTACGCGAGCGCGCCGACACGCTTCGGTTGCGTGTAGCCCTCGACGGTCAGCTCGCCGGCCTTCACCGACGGATCGGCGAGGAACACGCGGCCCGTCTCGAACACGCGCACGCGATCCGCGCGACGGTTCAGGTTGTGGCGCAGCACCGAGATCAGGCTGCCGAACAGCGTCGTACGCATCACCGACAGCTGGCTCGCGATCGGGTTCAGCAGGCGGATCGGAGTGTCGTTGCCGGCGAAGTCGTGCTCCCACTCCGCATCGACGAAGCTGAAGTTGACCGTTTCCGCATAGTCGCGCGCCGCGAGCGCGTGACGGATGTCGTGGATCGAGCGCCGCGTCTCGTTGGTCGCGCGCATCTCGCTCGTCGCGACCGGCGGACGCGCGGGAATCTTCTCGAAACCGTAAATGCGCGCCACTTCCTCGATCAGGTCTTCCTCGATCTCGATGTCGAAGCGGTGCGACGGCGGCGTGACCAGGAACGCGTCGTCGTCACGCTCGAACGGCAGGCGCAGGCGCGTGAAGATGTTCGCGATCTCGTCGGCATCGATCTTCACGCCGATGATGCGGTTCGCGCGCGACACGCGCATCTTCACCGGCGCGCGCTGCGGCAGGTTCACCGCCTGGTCGTCGACCGGGCCGGCCTTGCCGCCGCAGATCTCGAGAATCAGCTGCGTGATGCGCTCGACGTGTTCGACGGTCGTCGCGTAGTCGACGCCACGCTCGAACCGATGGGCCGCATCGGTCGAGAAGTTGTACTTGCGCGCGCGGCCACGGATGCTGTCCGGCCACCAGAATGCGGCTTCCAGGTAGATGTTGGTCGTATCGAGCGTGACGGCCGTGCTGTCGCCGCCCATGATGCCCGCGAGGCTTTCGACCTGACGGTCGTCCGCAATCACGCCGACCGTTTCGTCGAGTTCGACCGTGTTGCCGTTCAGCAGCTTCAGCGACTCGCCGCGCTTGCCCCAGCGCACTTCGATGCCGCCGTGGATCTTGTCCAGATCGAACACGTGCGACGGACGGCCGAGCTCGAACATCACGTAGTTCGAGATGTCGACGAGCGCCGACACGCTGCGCTGGCCCGAACGCTCGAGGCGCTCGACCATCCATTGCGGCGTCTTCGCATGCGCGTTCACGCCGCGGATCACGCGACCCGAGAAGCGGCCGCACAGATCGGGCGCAGCGATGCGCACGGGCAGCGTTTCGTCGAGCTCGACGCGCACCGGACGGATATCGACCGGCGTCAGCGGCGCGCCGGTGATCGCGGCCGTCTCGCGCGCGATGCCGAACACCGACAGGCAATCGGCCTTGTTCGGCGTCAGCTTGATTTCGAAGATCGTGTCGTCGAGATTGAGCGTATCGCGGATGTCCTGGCCGACCGGCGTGTCTTCCGGCAGGATCAGCAGGCCGCTGTGGTCCTCGGACAGCTTCAGCTCGCGCGCCGAGCACAGCATCCCCTGGCTCTCCACGCCGCGCAGCTTCGACAGCTTGATCGCGAACGGCTTGCCGCCCTCTTCCGCCGGCGGCAGTTCCGCGCCGACCAGCGCGACCGGCACCTTGATGCCGGGCGCCACGTTCGGTGCGCCGCACACGATATTCAGCGTCGCGCCGGTGCCGGCGTCGACCTGGCAGACATTGAGCTTGTCCGCATCCGGATGCTTGACGACTTCGAGCACGCGGCCGACGACGATCTTCGACGTCGGCGGCGCAGCCTTGCTCAGCGATTCGACTTCGAGCCCCGCCATCGTCAGCGCGTGCGACAGTTCGTCGGTCGTCAGCTGCGGGTCGACAAAGGTTCTCAACCAGGATTCAGGGAATTGCATGGATGTCTACGTTCGAAACAGGTTAGATCGGCGCCCGGCCCCCGTCGGAAACGTCCGGCGGGGCATGCGCGGGCACATGTCGGCGCGGCGCGTGCGTTATGCGAACTGGCGCAGGAAACGCAGGTCGTTCTCGAAGAACAGCCGGAGATCCTGCACGCCGTAGCGCAGCATCGTCAGGCGCTCGAGGCCGCTGCCGAACGCAAAGCCGATGTAGCGCTCGGGATCGAGGCCCATGTTGCGGATCACGGTCGGATGCACCTGCCCCGAGCCCGAGATCTCGAGCCATTTGCCGGCGTTCTTGCCGTGCTCGAACATCATGTCGATCTCGGCCGACGGTTCCGTGAACGGGAAATACGACGGACGGAAGCGCACGAGGATGTCGTCGCGCTCGAAGAATTTCTTCAGGAAGTCGGTATAGACGCCCTTGAGGTCGGCGAAGCTGATGTTCTCGTCGATCCACAGCCCCTCGACCTGATTGAACATCGGCGAGTGGGTCGCATCGCTGTCGACGCGATACGTGCGGCCCGGCGCGATCACCTTGATCGGCGGGCGGTTCATGCGCGCGTAACGCACCTGCATCGGACTCGTGTGCGTGCGCAGCAGCAGCTGGCGGCCGTCGGCATCCTTGCCTTCGACGTAGAAGGTGTCCTGCATCGAACGCGCCGGATGGTTTTCCGGGCTGTTCAGCGACGTGAAGTTGTACCAGTCGGTCTCGATTTCGGGACCGTCGGCCACGTCGAAGCCGATCGAGCGGAAAATCTGTTCGACGCGCTCCCACGTGCGCATCACGGGGTGCAGGCTGCCTGCGCCGGCGCCGCGGCCCGGCAGCGTCACGTCGATCGCCTCGGCGGCGAGGCGCTGGTTCAACAGCGCGTCGGCGAGCGCCTGGCGGCGTGCGGTCAGCGCGGCTTCAACCTGCTGCTTCGCGACGTTGATGCGTGCGCCTTCGGTCTTGCGTGCTTCGGGATCGAGCTTGCCGAGGCCCTTGAGCAACTCGGTCAGCGCACCCGACTTGCCGAGAAAGCGTGCTTTCTCGTTTTCGAGCGTGGTGATGTCGGCAGCCTGTTCGAAGGACTGCTGCGCGTCGGCGACAATCTGGTCCAGATCCATAGATCCCATCATTTCCAACGTCATTCGGTCTTGGCGAGCGAAACTGCTCCACCAAACAAAAAAGGGGCTCGGAAGAGCCCCGTTTTCGCTGCAGCGGCCGAGACTACCGGAACGTCGCTGCAACTAACCACGCAGTGCTAATTTCGCAATTAGGCTGCAACGGCGGCTTTCACCTGCTTGACGATCGCAGCAAAAGCAGCCTTGTCGAACACCGCCATGTCGGCCAGGACCTTACGGTCGAGTTCGATCGACGCCTTCTTCAGGCCGTTGATGAACACGCTGTAGGTCATGTCGTGCTGGCGAACTGCCGCGTTGATACGCGTGATCCACAGTGCGCGGAACACACGCTTCTTGTTGCGGCGATCGCGGTACGCGTACTGACCAGCGCGCATCACCGCCTGCTTGGCGATGCGGTAGACGTTATTGCGACGGCCGCGATAACCCTTGGCCAGGTTGATGATCTTCTTGTGGCGGGCCCGTGCGGTTACCCCACGTTTGACTCGAGGCATGTTTCTCTCCTTAGAGTATCAGTTGAGGGGTTACGCGAACGGCAGCATCGCGCGGACGGAGTTCAGATCGGAATCATGAACTGCCGTTGCGCCGCGCAGGTGACGCTTGTTCTTCGTGGTTTTCTTGGTCAGGATGTGACGCTTGAAGGCTTGACCGCGCTTGACGGTACCGCCCGGACGCACCACGAAGCGCTTTGCAGCACTCTTCTTGGTCTTCATCTTAGGCATGACGAACAACTCCAGTTTATTTGATGGCGATGGGTGTGCGGTTGGCTTGCGCCCTTGACCCGCCCTTCGAAACCCAGTCCACTTGTGTACGGCGAACCGCTTGCGCAGCCGCCGTCATTGTTGGTGCGCCGCCCTGACCGGGCCACGCACCGAACCACTTTCGAACCTGCGCGCGTGGCGCGCGGGCCCGTTACTTCTTTTTCTTCGGCGAGAGCACCATGATCATCTGGCGCCCTTCCATCTTCGGCATCTGCTCGACCTGGCCGACTTCCTCGAGATCCGTGCGCAGACGCTCAAGCATCCGCATGCCGATCTCCTGGTGAGCCATTTCGCGGCCGCGGAAACGCAACGTGATCTTCGTCTTGTCGCCCTCTTCGAGGAAGCGCACGAGGTTGCGAAGCTTGACGTTGTAGTCACCGTCATCGGTACCCGGGCGGAATTTGACTTCCTTCACCTGGATGACCTTTTGCTTCAGCTTCGCTTCGTGCTGCTTCTTCGATTCCTGGTACTTGAACTTGCCGTAATCCATCAGACGGCAAACCGGCGGAACCGCTTGCGGCGCGATTTCCACCAGGTCAACATCCAGTTCTTCCGATTTACGGAAAGCATCAGCGAGTTTTACGATACCGAGCGGTTCGTTCTCGATCCCGACCAGACGCACTTCCGGCGCAGTGATTTCACCGTTGATGCGGTGCGACGACTTATCAGTAGCGATGTTACGTTTCCTCTAAAAATTAAAAAAACGAGCCGCGCTGCCAGGGCGGTTACTTGAACGAGCGCAGGTCTTCCTGCAGACGCTCAACGAAGGCTTCGATCGGCATAACGCCAAGATCGACGCCGCCACGGGCACGCACGGCTACCGTTTGCGCATCACGCTCCTTATCGCCCACGACGAGGAGATAAGGCACCTTTTCCAGCGTGTGCTCGCGTATTTTATAGCTAATCTTCTCGTTGCGCAAATCGGCCGCCACTCTAACCCCTTGTTTTTGCAACGTTTGGGTCAGAGATTGTGCATATTCGGCCTGACTTTCGGCGATATTGAGCACAATTGCCTGGTACGGCGCGAGCCAGACCGGCATTGCACCGGCGTGGTGCTCGATCAAAATGCCGAGGAATCGCTCCATCGAACCGACGATCGCACGGTGCAGCATCACCGGCCGGCGGCGGCTGTTGTCTTCCGCAACGTACTCGGCGCCGAGGCGCTCCGGCAGCATCATGTCGAGCTGCAGCGTGCCGCACTGCCACGAACGGCCGAGCGCATCCTTGATGTGGTACTCGATCTTCGGGCCATAGAACGCACCCTCGCCCGGCAGCTCTTCCCACGACAGGCCGCAGGCCGTCAGCGCTTCGCGCAGCCCTTGCTCGGCACGGTCCCACGTTTCATCGGAACCCATGCGCTGCTCGGGACGCAGCGACAGCTTGATGTCGATGTGCTCGAAGCCGAAATCGCCGTACACGCTCATCGCGAGCTTGTTGAACGCGATCGACTCGGCAATGATCTGGTCTTCCGTACAGAAGATGTGCGCATCGTCCTGCACGAAGCCGCGCACGCGCATCAGGCCATGCAACGCGCCCGACGCCTCGTTGCGATGGCACGAGCCGAATTCCGCGTAGCGCAGCGGCAGGTCGCGGTACGAGCGCAGGCCGTGCTTGAACACCTGGACGTGCCCCGGACAGTTCATCGGCTTGATCGCGTAGTCGCGCTTCTCCGACTCCGTCGTGAACATGTTCTCGCGGTAGTTCTGCCAGTGGCCCGACGCTTCCCACAGCGAGCGGTCCATGATCATCGGCGTCTTGATCTCGAGGTAGCCGGCTTCGTTCACGCGGCGGCGCATGTACTGCTCGACCTGCTGCCACAGCGCCCAGCCCTTCGGATGCCAGAACACCATGCCCGGCGACTCTTCCTGCATGTGGAACAGGTCGAGCTGCTTGCCGAGCTTGCGGTGGTCGCGCTTTTCCGCTTCCTCGAGCATGTGCAGGTATTGATCCTGATCTTCCTTCTTCGTCCAGGCCGTCCCGTAGATGCGCTGCAGCTGCTCGTTCTTCGAGTCGCCGCGCCAGTACGCGCCCGCGACCTTCATCAGCTTGAAGACCTTCAGCTTGCCGGTCGACGGCACGTGCGGGCCGCGGCAGAGGTCGGTGAAGCCGCCGTGCGAGTACAGCTTGATTTCGTCGCTTTGCGGAATCGATTCGATGATCTCGGCTTTGTACTTCTCGCCGAGGCTGCGGAAATAGCCGGCCGCCTCGTCGCGCGACACGACGCGGCGCGTCACCGGCTCGTCCTTCTTCGCGAGTTCCTGCATGCGCTTTTCGATCTTTTCCAGATCTTCAGGCGTAAACGGGCGGTTGTACGAGAAGTCGTAGTAGAAGCCGTTGTCGATCACCGGACCGATCGTCACCTGCGCATCCGGATACAGATCCTTCACCGCATAGGCGAGCAAGTGCGCGGTCGAGTGACGAATGATGTCGAGACCGTCGGCATCCTTGTCCGTGACGATCGCGAGCGATGCGTCGCGATCGATGACCGTGGACGTATCGACCAGCTCGCCATCGAGCTTGCCACCAAGCGCAGCCTTCGCAAGGCCGGGACCGATCGAGGCCGCAACCTCGGCAACTGTCACCGGATGCTCGTATTGTCGAACTGAGCCGTCAGGCAAGCGTATCGAAACCATAGCAATCTCCGTGATGCCGACAGTGGGCGGCAAACCAAGCACGCGATATCAAAGTCACGCGCGAAAATTTCGCGACAAAAAAAATGCGGCCCCGCTTTCGAGGGGCCGCATTCGATACTTCACTCAAACTGAAAGGGCGAAAACGTTCCTCGACTAGCGTCGCTCCGAAAAGGTTTCGGTCAACGTTCGCGGTGTCATAACCGTATTCGCCTTGTTCGCGTTGAGTTATTTACTGCATCGAACACCCGAAAAAACCGGGCATTCTCAATTCGTTGGTAGGCTCGATTGGACTCGAACCAACGACCCCCACCATGTCAAGGTGGTGCTCTAACCAGCTGAGCTACGAGCCTAGAGAAGCTAAGATTATATGGAGCTAACGCAGACTTGGCAAGCGTTTTTATGCGGCCGCAGCAAAATGATCGGGCTCCAACCCCATTACAGGGACATCAAGCCTTGCGCCCCGCCCGCACGACGCCCGGCACTTCGCCGAGCAGCGTGCACGCCCGCTGCACCTGCGCGGAATTCGACACCTCGACCGTGAACTGCATGAATGCCGCATTGCGGCGGCTCTGCGTCTTCACGCCCACCACGTTCATCTTCTCGCGCGCGAACACTTCGGAGATATCGCGCAGCAAGCCTTGCCTGTCGCTCGCCTCGATCATCAGGTCGACCGGATAGACGGACACGCCACGGCCGCCCAGCACGTCGGCCGACCAGGTCGTCTGCAGTACGCGCTCCGGCGCCCGCTCGGCCATCCGCCGGAACGTCGGGCAGTCGCTGCGGTGGATCGACATCCCCTTGCCGCGCGTCACGAAACCACTGATCGGGTCGGGCGGCGCCGGACGGCAGCAGCGCGCAAGCTGCGTCAGCAACGCATCGACACCGACCACCAGCACGCCGGTCGACGCGCCGTGCGCGACGCTCGCCCCGCTGCTGCGCTTCTCGAAATCGGCGGGCGCCTCGGGCGCATGGTCGGGCGGCGGCGCATCGGACAGCGCGTGCTCGACGTTGCGCAGGCTGAATTCCTCCTTGCCGACGACCGAGAACAACTCATCGGGCGACTTGAAGCCGAGCTTCGCGGCCAGATTGTCGAGGTTGACCGACGTCTTGCCTTCGCGCTGCAGCGTCTTTTCGACGAGCGCGCGACCATGCGCGATGTTTTCTTCCTGCTCGATCGAATTGAACCACGCACGCACCTTCTGTCGCGCGCGCGGGCTCTTCAGGTAGCCGAGCTGCAGGTTCAGCCAGTCGCGCGACGGCCCGCCCTCCTTCACCGCGACGATCTCGACCGTCTGGCCGTTCGCGAGCGACGTGTTCAGCGGCACCATCACGCCGTCGACGCGCGCGCCGCGGCAGCGATGGCCAAGCTCGCTGTGCAGGTGATACGCGAAATCGACCGGCGTCGCGCCCTGCGGCAGCGCGATCACGCGCGCCTGCGGCGTCAGCACGTAGATATGGTCGTCGTCGAGCGACGTCTCGCGCAGCTGCGCCCACGCCTTGTCGCCCGAGACTTCGGTGCCGTCCTCGACGTCGTCCTTCCATGCGAGCAGCTGGCGCAGCCACGCGATCTTCTCGTCGTACTTGTCGCTCGCCGAGAACTGGCCGCCATAGCCGCGCGCGCCCGCTTCCTTGTAGCGCCAGTGCGCGGCGACGCCGTACTCCGCGAAGCGGTGCATTTCCTGCGTGCGGATCTGTACTTCGAATGCGCGGCCGTCGTCGCCGATCACGACCGTATGCAGCGACTTGTAGCCGTTCGGCTTGGGGCGCGAGATGTAGTCGTCGAATTCCTTCGGCACCGGCTGCCACAGGTGATGCACGATACCGAGCACCGCGTAGCAATCCTTGATGTCCGGCACGATCACGCGAAATGCGCGCACGTCGTACAGCTCGGAGAAGTCGAGCTCCTTGCCGCGCATCTTGCGCCAGATGCTGTAGATGTGCTTCGGCCGACCGCTCACGTCGGCCGGGATGTGCGCTTCCGCCAGTTCGTGCTGCAGCCGCTCGATCGCCTGCGCGACGTACGCCTCGCGTTCGATGCGCTTTTCGTCGAGCAGCTTGGCGATGCGCTTGTAGGTGACCGGATCCTCGAAGCGGAACGCGAGGTCCTCGAGCTCCCACTTCAGTTGCCAGATACCGAGACGGTTCGCGAGCGGCGCATAGATCTCGAGCGTCTCGCGCGCGACGTCGGGCGGCGGGTCGATCTTCGCCGCCGCGTAGTAGCGCAGCGACTGCAGCCGCGACGCCAGCCGGATCAGCACCACGCGGATGTCCTGCGCGAACGCGAGCAGCATCTTGCGCAGCGCCTCGATCTGCGTGCGCCGCTCTTCCGCGGCGTCGCGCCCGGCGTCGGGCATCGCGTTCTGCGCGGCGCGCAGGCTCACGGTGCCGAGCCGCAGCAGCTTGCGCACGTCGGATACGAGCCGCGCAACCTCTTCGCCGAAGCGTTCGGTCAACTCCCGCTCCGGGTCGTTCAGGTGCGGCGTCAGCACGAACAGCGCAGCCGCCTGCATCGCGTGCGGGTCGACGTTCAGCGTGCGCATGATCGACGCCGTGCCCGCCGAATGATCGGCGAGCAATTCGCCCGTCGACAGGCGCGCGTCGCCGGCCCGCTCGCGCACGAACGCGAGCACGTCGTCGAACGACGGCGCCGCGACGGAAGAAGCGGAAACGGACTCGGTCATTGCACGGCCTGGCGTATTGCGGTCATCGTGATGCTTCGCTCAGCTCCGCTGCGCGGCGACGACGACGATCTCGACGAGCAGCGCCGGATCCGCGAGCTTCGCCTCGACGGTCGCGCGCGGCGGCGTATTGCCGGGCGCGACCCACGCGTCCCACTCCGCATTCATGCCTTCGAAGTTCGCGAGATCCGAAATGTAGATCTGCACCGACAGCAGATGCGCCTTGTCGCTGTTCGCTTCGGCGAGCAGGCGGTCGATGTGGCCGAGCACTTCGCGCGTCTGGCCCTTGATGTCCTGGGTGGTGTCTTCGGCAATCTGGCCGGCCAGATACACGGTACCGTTGTGGATCGCGGTTTCGGAGAGACGGGCCCCGACGTGGTGACGAATGACTGCCATGGAATGTTCCGGTCGTGTGAGTGGGTGAAGAATCGGCGACGACACGGCCCGCGTGCCGCCGAACCGCATATTATGACGCGTTTATGCGCCGCCTTCGACGAAAAACCGGCGGGCGAGCGCAATCTGATCGGCGCTGATGAACGCCGGCGCATGGCCCGCGTCCTGGATCTCGGCTTGCGTCACGTGCCGGCCGCGCCGCACCATCTCGGCCGCCGTATCGCGCGACAGCAGGTCGGAATGCTCGCCGCGCACGACCAGCAGCGACGCGTCGGTGGTCTCGATCGCTCGCCACAGCGCGGCCTCGCCGAGCGCGGCCAGTTCGGGCGTCGTCGCCTTGAACGGCTCCGCGATGCGCGGATCGTAGCGCATCGTCCAGGCGCCGTCGGGCAGCTCGCGCAGCAACGGCCCGTTGATCTCGCGCCACTCGTCGCCGCTCAACGCGCCGAACGGCAGCGACAGCGACGTCAGATAGTCGATGCCCTCCTGCTCCGTCGCGAAGCGCGGCTGCACGCCGAGGTATTCGCCGATGCGCGTCAGCGAATCGGGCTCGATGCGCGGGCCGACGTCGTTGACGATCATCCGGCGCAGCGGCGAACCGGGCAGCCCCGCGAGCGCCATGCCGATCAGCCCGCCCATCGACGTGCCGAACCAGTCGACCGACTCGACGTCGAGCCGCGCGATCAGCGTCACCATGTCGGCCACGTATTGCGGAATCGCATAAAGCCGCGGATCGGCGAGCCAGTCGGAGCGCCCGCGCCCGACGACGTCGGGGCAGACGACGCGATACGTATCGGACAGCGCAGCGGCGAGCCGGTCGAAGTCGCGCCCCGAACGGGTCAGGCCGTGCACGCAGACCAGCACGCGCGGATTGGCGGGATCGCCCCATTCGGTATAGGCGACGTGGTGAAGGCCTGCGGCGCTCGCACACTGCACGCGTCGCTGACGGGGAACCGGAGGATTCGCTGAGGGTGTTGGCATCGTTGGCATCCTGTCGAACGTGGACGGTGCGGCGGGCAACGCTTGCACCGCCCGATGCAAACGATTGTAAACCGCTTCTTAACGGCGGGGCGTCACGCGCCTGCGGTCATCCGGCGCATCGTTCGCACCGGCTCACGCGCCGCGGCGCCACGAGGCGCGCAACTGCTCGCGCAGGAAGTCGATGAATGCCCGTACGCGCAACGGCACGTGACGCCCGCCGGGATAGACCGCATGAAGCGGTGCCGCGGGTGCGGCGAATGCCGGCAGCACGCGGACGAGCCGGCCCGCATCGAGGTCGGCACCGACATCCCAGATCGACTTCAGCGCGATGCCCGCGCCCTCCAGCGCCAACGTACGAGCCGCACCGCCGTCGTTCGTCAGCAGCGCGGCCGTCACCTCGACCGCAACCGCGCCCTGTACGCCGTCGAACCGCCACTCCGCACGCGGCTGGTCGCCCATCACGATGCATCGGTGCATGCGAAGCTCGGCGGGATGGGCCGGCAGCCCGTGCACGGCGAGATAGCTCGACGACGCGCACAGCACGCGATGATTCGGCGCCAGCTCGCGCGCGATCATCGTCGAATCGGCGAGGCTGCCGATCCGCACGGCAACGTCGATGTCCTGCGCGAGCAGATCCACGATCGCGTCGGTCAGCATCAGGTGCACGGTCAACTCCGGATGTTGCCGTTGAAACGCGGCGACGAGCGGCGCGATCCGCAGCCGGCCGAGTTCGCCGGGCGCCGTCAGGCGCAGCACGCCGCTGACCGTGCCGCGACGATCGCTCATCAGCGTTTCGGCGCGATCGACCTCGGCCAGGATGCGCAGCACCTGCGCATGGAACTGCGCACCGTCGTCGGTCAGCGTCTGCTGTCGCGTCGTCCGGTGCAGCAGACGCACGCCGAGCTGCGACTCGAGATGCGCGAGCCGCTTGCTGACGACGGACAGCGACAAGTCCAGCTCGCGCGCCGCCGCGGACAGGCTACCGGCCGACACGATTCTCGCGAAGGTATCGAGCGCCGGGAGATCGTCGATCAGCATCGCGGCACCCGCTTCGCCTCGACCTTTCCTTTTTTCGAATAATCCATTCGCTTTTAGACCGTATTTGGGTTCAGAACGGAAACCTACCATACCTGTTCCGCGTCGTCCCGCGACGCCATTCACAGGACATCCGAAACCATGTCGATCCTTCCTTCGATCGCGCGCCCGATTACCCGCGTCATCGCCGCAGCGGCCTGCGTCGCCGCGCTGTCGCCTGTCGCGGCCCGCGCCGCCGACCTTCTCGACCCACACGGCCTGACCGTCGCGACCGACGTGCCGGCTACGCAGGCGCGCGCGCAGATCCTCGCCGCGCGTCGCTACGGCACGTTCTGGGATACCGGTGATGCGACCCTCGCCCGCGCCGCACTCGCAGCCGATTTCGTCGACCGGACGTTGCCGGCCGGCCGTGAACAAGGCGTAGCGGGGCCACTCGCGGCGTCCAGGACGATGCGCACGGCCATCCCGGACCTGCATTGCGACATCGAACAGATGATCGTGGCGGGCGACCGTGTCGTCGTGCACCTGCACTTTCGCGGCCATTTCACCGGCACGTTCAACGGAACGACCGGAAGCGGACAGGCGGTCGACTTCATCGCGACCGACATCTACCGCATCGACCAAGGCCGGATAGCGGAAAACTGGCACATCGAGGACAACCTGACGCTGATGCGTCAGCTCGGGCTCGTCGGCTGACGGAGGGGACGATGACTGACAGCGACTACGATTCTTCGGCGATGCGTCCGGCGCGCCGCAAGTTTCTTGCACAAGCAGGCGCCGGGGCAGCCGCCGGCATCGCGATGGCCGCGGGCGCCTCCCGGTCGGCAACCGCCACGCCGATATCGGATGCTGCCGGGACCAACGCCAGCGGGTTCTGGCCGGACAACACGCGGCTCGTCATCTCGATCTCGATGCAGTTCGAGGCCGGCGGACAACCGTCCAAGGGCGCGGACAGCCCGTTCCCGTCCGTCGAATTTCCACCGTCGGTCCCGGTCGACCTTGCGTCGGCCACGTGGTTCGCATATGGCTACCGTGAAGGGATCCCGCGTCTTCTCGACCTGTGGGACCGGCATGGCGTGAAAGTCACGTCGCACATGATCGGGGAAGCCGTGCGCCGGCATCCCGAACTGGCACGCGAGATCGTGTCGCGCGGCCACGAAGCGGCCGCGCACGGCCCGACCTGGCGGTCGCAATTCGCGATGAGCCGCGACGACGAGCGCCGCTTCATCACCGAAGCCCGCGACATGGTCGAAGCGGCGACGGGACGGCGCCCGATCGGCTACAACTGCAACTGGCTGCGGCGCGGACCGCACACGCTGCCGCTGCTGCAGGAACTCGGCTACGTGTATCACATCGACGACGTCAGCCGCGACGAGCCTTTCATCGAAACCGTCGACGGCCGCGATTTCGTGGTCGTTCCATACACGTTGCGCAACAACGACATCCTGCTGATCGAAGGCCGCAATTACTCGCCGACGATGTTTCTCGAGCAGATCAAGCTCGATTTCGACCAGTTGTACGCGGAAGCCGGCCAGCGGCGGCGATTGATGTCGATCAGCGCGCACGACCGGATCAGCGGCACGCCGCAGATGGTCCGCGCCTGGGACGCATTCCTGCACTACGCTCGATCGCATCCGGGCGTTGCCTTCATGCGCAAGGACGACATCGCCCGCTTTGCGCTGCGCAGCCCGTCGACGTTGCGCGAAGCCGAAACGATCTGACCGGATTGCGCTCACCTGCTCACCCCCTCACCTCGGAAGGACCACCATGAACGACTCACTCCACGGAAAGAAGGTACTCGTCGTCGGCGGCAGCTCCGGCATCGGTGCCGCCGCCGCGACCGCATTCGCACGACTCGGCGCTGTCGTGACGATCGCATCGCGCAACCCGGACAGGGTCGGTGCAGATGCCGCGCCGGGCGCGCAAGTACGCACCGAAGCGCTCGACATCACGGATACGGCGGCCGTCGATGCGTTCTGCGCGCGTGCCGGCCAGTTCGACCACGTCGTGATTTCGGCCGCGAAGACAGCGACGGGCCCGATCCGCGCGCTGCCGCTTGCCGACGCGCAGGCCGCGATGGACAGCAAGTTCTGGGGCGCATACCGCGTCGCACGCTCGATCGATATCGCACCCGGCGGTTCGCTGACGTTCGTGTCGGGCTACCTAAGCGTGCGACCGAACGCGTCGTCGGTACTGCAGGGGGCCATCAACGCGGCACTCGAGGCGCTCGCCCGCGGCCTTGCGCTCGAGCTGTCGCCCGTGCGGGTGAATACCGTATCACCGGGCCTGATCGCGACGCCGCTGTGGGACAAGCTCGCCCCCGATGCGCGCGACGCGATGTACGCGGGCGCCGCGCAGCGCCTCCCGGCACGCCGCGTGGGCCAGCCGGAGGACGTCGCGAATGCGATCGTGTATCTGGCGACAACACCTTATGCAACCGGCTCGACGGTGCTGATCGACGGCGGCGGCGCGATCGCGTGATTAGCGCGATTCGGGAGACGTATGCGGTCATGACAAAACGCCCCGCGTTCCACAGGGGAACGCGGGGCGTCGAGCGCCGAGCGTCGAGCCGGAAGGCCGGCGCTTACGCGACCGCGCTCACGTCGAGCGGCGCGCCCGTCTTCGCCTGGATCTCTTCCGCGCTTACGCCGTCGGCGAGTTCGAGCACCTTCAGGCCGGCCGGCGTCACTTCGATCACGCCGAGATCGGTGATGATCAGGTCGACCACGCCGACACCCGTCAGCGGCAGGTTGCATTCGTCGAGGATCTTGTGCTGGTCGCCCTTCGCGACATGCTCCATCAGCACGACGACGCGCTTCACGCCCGCGACGAGGTCCATCGCGCCGCCCATCCCCTTGATCATCTTGCCCGGGATCATCCAGTTCGCGAGGTCGCCCTTCTTGCTGACCTGCATCGCGCCGAGGATCGCGAGGTTGATGTGGCCGCCGCGAATCATCGCGAACGAATCGGCCGACGAGAAGATCGACGAGCCCGGCAGCGTCGTGACGGTCTGCTTGCCGGCGTTGATCAGGTCGGCGTCGACCTCGTCCTC
This sequence comes from Burkholderia sp. BCC1998, assembly GCF_905339875.1. NCBI lineage: Bacteria > Pseudomonadati > Pseudomonadota > Betaproteobacteria > Burkholderiales > Burkholderiaceae > Burkholderia > Burkholderia sp. BCC1998. The sequence continues at coordinate 3,190 of NZ_CAJPHE010000028.1, read as the reverse complement.
GGTCGGCGACGGGCCGATGCCGAGCAGCCCGTTCTCCGACTGCAGCCACACTTCGACGCCTTCCGGCACGTGGTTCGCGACGAGCGTCGGCAGGCCGATGCCGAGGTTCACATAGAAGCCGTCCTGCAGTTCCTTCGCCGCGCGCGCGGCCATCTGGTCACGATTCCAGGCCATGTCAGTCTCCTTTCGCGCGTACGACGCGTTGTTCGATGCGTTTTTCGGGCGTCGCGTTCAGCACGATGCGCTGCACGAAGATCCCCGGCGTGTGGACATGGTCCGGATCGAGTTCGCCGTTCTCGACGATCTCCTCGACTTCCGCCACGGTGATCTTGCCCGCCATCGCGCACATCGGGTTGAAGTTGCGCGCGGTGCGGCGATAGATCAGGTTGCCGGACTTGTCGGCCTTCCATGCCTTCACCAGCGCGACGTCGGCCGTCAGCGACGGCTCGAGCACGTAGTGGCGATCGCCGAACTGGCGCGTTTCCTTGCCTTCCGCGATCACGGTGCCGTAGCCGGTGTTCGTGAAAAAGGCGGGGATGCCGGCGCCGCCCGCGCGCAGCTTCTCGGCGAGCGTGCCCTGCGGCGTGAATTCGAGCTCGAGTTCGCCGGCCAGGTACTGGCGCTCGAACTCCTTGTTCTCGCCGACGTACGACGAGATCATCTTCCGGATCTGGCGCGTTTCCAGCAGCAGGCCGAGACCGAAGCCGTCGACGCCTGCGTTGTTGCTGATGCAGGTGATGCCCTTGACGCCGGAATCGCGCAGCGCCGCGATCAGCGCCTCGGGAATCCCGCACAGGCCGAAGCCACCCACCGCGAAGGTCTGTCCGTCGCGGACGATCCCTTCCAGCGCGGCGGCCGCGCTTGGATAGACTTTGTTCATCTGTATGTCCCTTCCTCTATGGAAACCAGCAAAACCGGTTCACGCGCCCACTGGGCCGCAAGCCCGCCGCATCATTCTATGCATGCACGGCGATACCTGCGTCGAGGCGCGCTGTTTTTATATCGCGGCACACCGCCGCGAGATGCCTGAAAGGGTACGATGTGACGCCGATACGGCACAATACGCAAAAATACATAAGCATTTGCCTCCGCTTGCCCGCGCCATGCCCGCTCTCGATTACCAGACTGCCTTTCACCTCGCGCCGCTCGGCCTCGTGATGTCGCGCGACCGCGTGATCGAGGACTGCAACGACGCGCTCGCGGCGATCTTCCGCTGCGCGCGGGCCGATCTGATCGGCAAGTCGTACGAGGTGCTGTATCCGTCGCCGGACGAATTCCAGCGCATCGGCGAGCGCATCTCGCGCGTGATGATCGCGAACGGCACCTACGCCGATGACAGAATCATGAAACGGGCCGACGGCGAGCTGTTCTGGTGCCACGTGACGGGCCGCGCGCTCGACCGCACCGCGCCGCTCGCGGCGGGCGTCTGGACCTTCGAGGACTTGAGCGCGACGCGCCGGGTCGCCGTCGAGCTGACGCCGCGCGAACGCGAGATCGCCGCGCAGCTCGCGACCGGCAAGACCAGCAAGCAGATCGGGCGCGTGCTCGACATCAGTTCGCGCACGGTCGACATCTATCGGGCGCGACTGATGCGCAAGTACGGCACGAACAATACGCCGGAGCTGCTGCAGCGCCTGCTCGGCCAGTAAAACGCGCGCCGGAATGGCAATCGGCCGCGTGAAGCGGCCGATTCGGGAGATCATCGGGAAATGGCGACACACCGGGCGCCGGCTTCGGCGCCGCCGCGCTCAGCCGACCTGCGCCGCGAGCGCGCGCTCGATCGTATCGCGCAGCAGTTGCGGCAGCGGCACCGACTTGCCGAGCGCGTAGTCGACCCACACGCAGCGCGCGTTGCCGCGCGCATAGACGTGCTGCGGATCGTCCGCGCGCGTCAGCTCGAAACCGGTGTCGAAGCTGCTGCGGCCCGGCTTCGCGGCCGACATCTTCGCGATCACGTCGCCCGGATAGTGCAGTTGCTTCAGGAACTCCATCGACGCCGTGACGATCACGGGCCCCTGCCCCTCGCCGTTGCCGCCCGCGATGCCGAGTTCCTCGAACCACGAGATCCGCGCCTGTTCCATGTAGCGGAAATAGACCGTGTTGTTCACGTGGCCGAACGCATCCATGTCGCCCCAGCGGATCGGCATCGACATTTCAAATACGGGGGAATATTCGCTCATTGCAGTCTTCTTTGTTGCTGAATGTCATCCACTCAGGCGAGGCCGAAGCCATCGTCGGCGGAGATAATCGAGCCATTGATGAACTGCGACTCGTCGGCCGCGAGCAGCAACAACAGCCCGTCGAGATCCTGCGGCTTGCCGACGCGCCGGCGCGGCAGCATCGACTGCAGCTTCTGGCCCTGCTCGGTTTCCCACAGGTAATGATTGATTTCGGTATCGATATAGCCCGGGCAGATCGCGTTGACGTTGATCCCGTGGCGGCCCCATTCGAGCGCCATCGCGCGCGTCATCTGCACGACCGCCGACTTGCTCATCGCATACAGCCCGATCTGCGGAAACACGCGCAGCCCCGCCACCGACGCGATGTTGATGATCCGGTAAGGCGGTTTGCCGTTGCCGTTCGCGCGCATGATCATCCGCTTCGCGACTTCCTGCGCGACGAAAAACGCGCCGCGCGTATTGGTGTCGAACACGAACTCGAAATCGGACGGCGTGACGTCGACGAGCTTCTGCATCGTCGAGACGCCCGAATTGTTCACGAGGATGTCGATCGTGCCGGCTTCCGTCTCCGCGTGCGCGATGGCCGCCTTGATGCTCTGCACGTCGGTGACGTCGAGCGACACCACGTGCGCGGCACCGCCCGCCGCCTCGATCTCCGCGCGCAGTTCCTTCAGGCGCTCGACGCGGCGGCTCGCGAGCACGACCTTCGCGCCGGCCTGCGACAGCACCTGCGCAAAGCGTTGCCCAAGGCCGCTCGATGCGCCCGTGACCAACGCGACCTTGCCTTCCAGATTGATCGATCGACCCATTGCACATCCCCTTTCGATGTCGTTTCGCCGCCGCGGGCGCCCTGTCCCACGCAGCATAACCCTAGCACATAAAATAGAACGATCGTGCTAATGTATCCGCATGCTGTTGCGGCAAGCGTTTCGTTTCGCAGACAATACGCTCCCGAATAAAAGCATTCTAACGGTTAGAGGAACGCCAATGACCCCCGCAAGCCTCATCGA
>NZ_CAJPHE010000027.1:0-90237 GCF_905339875.1 Burkholderia sp. BCC1998 | reverse complement strand
CGCCGACAACACCGCGCGGATCATCGACGTGAAATACCACCTGCTGCTGCCGTCGGTGTCGCATGTGGGCACGATCCTCGATACCAACCACTGGGAATCGATCCTGCGGTCGGTCGAGGCAAACAACTCGTATCGATGGGTGTACGGTGTGCAGTACAAGCCGCTGAACATCGCGGACTACCTGGTCCTGAACGGCCGCATGCCGCGCTCGCTGCGCTATTGCTACGGGCGCGTCATGTCGAGTCTCAACTTGCTCGTGAAAGAGCATGGCATCGCTCACGCGTGCCACGGCACCGCCGCACAGACGCTCACGATGCTTTCCGACAGTACGATCGAACGAGTCTTCAAGAACGGCCTGCACGAGTTTCTGACCGGATTCATTCGACGCAACCAGCGACTTGGGCTCGAAATCGCCCAGGCCTACAACTTCGATTGAGTACCGCAATGCATATCGGGATCATCCATACCCTGCGTTATACCCTCGATGAGCCGTTGCAGCAGGCATTGCAGCGCCTTCGACTGCGGCCGTCGTCGAATCCCGGTCAGACGGTCGGGCACTGGGAATTGCTTGCAAACGACATGCAGCCGGCATTGTCGTACATCGACGGATTCGGCAACCATGTCGACCTTGTGTGTCACTCGAACGACCACAAGGAGATCGTCATCGTTTCACGCGGCGAAGTGACGACGCACAGCAAGGATGGTGTGATCGGCACTGCAGACGATCGTACGAATCCGTGGCTGTTCCTGCGCGAGTCGCCTCTCACGCGGCCCGGGGACTCGCTGATGGAGCTTGCTTCCGCCCTGAAGAGCACGCAAAACCGCCTTCTGCAACTACACGAGTTGATGGACATCGTGCACGATCGTCTCGCACCCGGGCCGGAGAATTGCGACGACGCCACCGATGCAGAAGCTGCGTGGATCAGTTCCCACGGGACCTGTCGCGATCATGCTCATGTATTCATCGCCGTGGCGCGTCGGCTCGGCATTCCCGCGCGCTTCACTTCCGGCTATCTGATAGGCGACGACGGAATCCAGGCAATCGATCATGCGTGGGCTGAAGTCTATGTCGACCATCTCGGTTGGATCGGCTTCGATCCGGCGAACAATCTCTGTCCCGACGAACACTATGTGAAACTGGCGACTGGCATCGACGCTTGCGGCGCTGCGCCGGTCACCTGCGTCCGGTCAAACTCGGGCACCGAAACGCTGACCGCGGAGATTGCGGTCACACTGTCGGCCCGGTGAGTCGATCGACGGAAATTTCCGTACTCGCACCGATGACGCAAACGACCCGGCGAATCCGCAAAGCGGGCTGGGCGTGATGACAGGCATTGCGAAGCGGCAGCCGTGGAAAGTAGCGGGGGCTACCCAGCGTATCGCGCTGCGGATTTGACGGAACAACGGAAGCCCAAGGATGGAAGCGCGGATCATTGACGATGACTTGTGGAAACTGATCGAACCATTGCTGCCAGTCGCGAAGCCTCGTGCGAAGAGCGATCCCGGCCGACCGCGCGTGCCAGATCGTGCGACGCTCAACGGCATCCTGTTCGTGTTCGAGACAGGCATCCGCCGGAATCATTTTCCGACTCGGCTGGGTTTCGGCTCGGGCGCCACTTGCTGGCGGCGATTGAACGACAGACAAAAGGTCGGCGTATGGGACCAACCGCACGAATTGCGGCTCGACAAGTTGTGCGCGACTGGCCAGATCGACCTCTCGCACGCCACCGTCGATTTGTCGTCGGTGCGGGCTGTTGGGGCGGCGAAAAACTGGCCCGAGCCCCACGGATCGTGCGCGACCCGATTCCAAGCACCACACCTCGTAGACGCCGACCGGGCCTCTCCACGTCGATCCAGCCGACGTGCCCGCGCTGGTCACCGCGACGGCGATTCGCCGTGCCGATGCGTTCACGTCGAAGTTGCTGAATTCGTTCCCGGGTTGTTCGAAGCGGCCCATGCTCCGACATCAGGTGCGATTGATCGATACTCCTCCATCAACCAGCAGTGCCCCGCCGGTCATGAATGAAGAGGCGCTGGAGGCCATGTAGAGCACCGACTGCGCAAGTTCCTCCGGCGTAGCAATACGTTTGAGAGCGTGTAGTCCCGCCACATGAGCCATTGCTTCGGGCGACGCACTCATTGTGCGCCCCATGGGGGTGTCGACTCCGCCAGGAAGAATTGCGTTGACGCGAATGGCCTTCGGTCCAAACTCCGCGGCGAGTGACTGCGTCAGCCCGATCAATCCTGCCTTGCTGGCGGCGTAGGCTGCGACGCCGGGGAAGCCGACAGTGTATCCAACAAAAGTCGAAGTAAAGATGATGCTTCCGGAGCCACGAAGCATCATCGCGGGGATCTGATGCTTCGCACCGAGGAACGCACTTGTGAGATTGGTGTCGATCGTTTCGCGCCAACCCGTCTCGGATATTTGTGGCGTGGGACCCATTTCGCCAAGCGTCCCCGCGTTGTTGAACGCAATGTCCAGGCCCCCGAAGCGGTCAACGGCCGCCTGAACGAGAGTCCGCGCATATGTCTCATCCCTGACGTCGCCCGCGACGTATATCGCCGTTCCTCTTTGTGCGGTGATTTCCGTCACAAGACTTTCCAACTCAGCCTTGCGACGGGCGCCAACTACCACTGCTGCGCCCTCGCGAGCGAAAAGCAACGCGGTCGCGCGTCCAATTCCGGAACTGGCGCCGGTGATGATGGCGACCTTGTTTGCAAGCACGTTCATTGTCTTTTCTCATGTTCGGATTGGTCAGTTGTCAGTTTGGTCGCATCTCGACGCACGAGCACTCCGCTTCTTGCTATTGAATTCGGGCGGAATTTTCTGTGGCTAACTGCTCGCCAGGAACGCAAAAAAACCGTCTCAAGCGATTTTGAACTGACCTCTTGCTTTTCTTTGCAGAACGCAGAGAAACGTGAGTCGCAGCCTCCGAGAGGGACTACTCCTGATTGAAGACGACCTTGATTTTGGCAATGCCATGCAGGTGGCGCTCGCCCAAGCCGATCTACCGACTGTATGGGTGCGCAGGCAGGTCACGGCCGCGATGGCTGACGTTCGACTGCTACGGCACGCTCATTCGATGGGACGGAGGTTTGCCGGCAGTGGTACGCGAGATTCCTGAGCGGCGAAGCAAAGGACGTCAGAACAAGAGCCCCAGCATTGCCGCCTTGACCGCGGCCTCGGTCTTGTTGGCCGAATTCAATTTGCGCATTGCATTGACGAGGTGAAATTTCACGGTCCGCTCGTCGACAGACATGATCTTGCCAATCTCGGAGTAGGTTTTCCCCGCGGCTGACCATTGCAACGCCTCGCGCTCGCGTGCCGTCAACTCGACGGCATATTCGGGCGCAAGCTGCGCAAGCAGATGCATGCTCATTGCGCAGTTGGCGGTGTTCGCGAGCCATGACATCTGGTATCCCTTTTCCGCGAGTTCACTCTCCTCGATCGGCTCGCCCGATCGCACCATGGTCACGAGTCCGATCGCCCCGGTGCGGCTGATGGATGGCATGCACCAGCCGTGGCGCAAACCGAAGTGCTCCGCTTCGTCCCAGAATTCGACGTTTTGTGTCTGGCTGTCGGCGCGCCAGATCAGGGGTGTCAGCTGACTGAGCCCATGCCGGACCGTCGGATCGACGGCAAAATAGTTTTGGCTCACATAGCGCTCGACCCACGTCTCCGGATAGTTGGACTGCAGCATGAACCGCGGATGACTCACCGGCAACGGAACGCGCAGACCGAACGAACAGTACTCGAATCCGAGTGCTCGCACGTCTGCCGTGAACTCCAAAAACACGTCAGCCACGGATTTTGCCTCGGCGTATCCATTCAGATACTTCTCTCTCCAGGCCTGCATATCATTACCTTTTTGGTCAATCTTGTCCCTAAAGGGGCTGTATTTCGTGGTTGGTGCGCTGATCGATTTTTTATAAATTATTCAAGGATCGTCGTCAATATTTGAGATATCGAGCGGCAAGCATGGTGTCGGGTGCTGAATTGTTATCCGGCGGCGGATTTCGAGGTGGCGTCCGCGCTCGCCCTTGATCGATTGAGTTGGGGAATTTGCATGTCGGCATGCGTATTCGTACATCAGCCAGGTTTCGATGCCGAAAATTGCGACGAGTCCGAAAATCCTGGAATTGCACAATGATCGAGCACCGTCAGGCAATCACCGCTCACGGGGCCGTACGTCATCTTGATAATGCGATGGTGTTCTCCGGGTGATTGTGATATTCGTAAAAAACAGGCGCGTGATCTACCGGCTATCACAAATCACAAGCAGGCATGCCACGAGTGTTGGAAGGGTGTGCGCCTAGCCGGTCGCCGCGAATCTTGCCAAACTATGCGGTATCAATTTTAACAGGTGCCACATCGAGAGAACGGACATGCCTAAAAAACTGAACGACGGATACGTACGATTGACTTTGCCCGCGTTCTACGCGCTGCGCTTCCATCAACATATGTGCCAGCAAGCCCTGAACTTGTTGCATGATTTATGGGGCGAGGGCATTAGCGCCGTCAATGCCGGCTACTACGAGCTGGTCTGCACCGAAACGCGGCCGGCCGTGAGCGTCGGCTGCGTATGGCATGTGGCCGTGGGCCAGTCTGAGGTGAAGGTCGGGAAGGACGACGTCAGCAGCAACGTCATGCTTCTCAACATGAACGGTGACGATTACGGCGCGCAATACAGCCAAGAGTTGATCCAGAACTGGCTGTGCTCGGGAACGCGTCAACGCGAACTTGAATCGGCCATCTTCGCCGGTCACTGATTTCGTGTTCAGTGAATATAACTAGATTAAAAAGGCCTACGCGTCGTGACAAATCTTGTGTGCCGCGCCGCCGCCAATTTCCGTTGATCTTCCTGATCGGACTGGCAATGGCGCGATGTCCGCTACGATCATTTATGCCGTGACGCCGTGGCTCGGGATGGTTGCTTCGGGCCGTCGCTGATCAAGCGCACTCCGAATCGTCCCTCCGTCCGACTCGCGTAGCGATCGCCGGTCGAATTCCAAAAAACCCCGTTTGTCCGTCGCAGTGTCCCGTCGCACTCGGCGCGACGAGTCTCGTCCAGACGCCTGCCCCCCTGCCCATTCGGGCAGCTTTTTTGTCTTTTCAATTTCGGGTCCAATCGCGCCTAACAATTCTGAAGATAAGAGAGAGGGCATTCGCGATGCTGACTTTATTGTCGGGAAAAAGCGCTGATTTGAGTCGCGAGACGATGTATCGACTTGCGAAGTTTCGGCATAAGGTCTTCATACAGGAACTCGGCTGGTCGTTGCCCACCGACGATGGCATCGAATTTGACGACTTCGATCACGCGGACACCCTTTATGTCGTCGCTTTCGACCGCAGCGACGAAATCGTCGGTTGCGGCCGGTTGTTGCCGACCGACGAGCCTTATCTGCTGGGTGAGGTTTTTCCGGATTTGATGGGTGGTGCCTCCCTTCCCAGTACGCGCAATGTGTGGGAACTGTCCCGCTTCGCGATGAGCATGCCGAGCGGCGAGCCGTTGACGGCGGAAGAATCGTGGCAAAACACGCGCTCCCTGATGTCCGAGATCGTCCGTGTCGCGCATGCACATGGCGCCGACCGTCTCATTGCATTCTCGGTGCTCGGCAACGAACGGCTTCTGAAGCGCATGGGCGTCAATGTGCATCGCGCTGCGCCACCGCAAATGATCGAAGGCAAGCCGACCTTGCCGTTCTGGATCGAGATAGATCAACAAACGCGCGCAGCGCTGAACCTCGACGTGTTGGAGTACGGCGTGCCGCTCAACATGTCGCGCAGTGTGCATGTGTCGCACGCGTTCTGACGAGCGCAGCGAATTCGCGACGCGCATCGGGAAGGTCCAGGGTCCGCCGCGAGTCGGGCGGCCCCGGCTCTCTCCTGAAGTGGCTCGGCGCAATACAGCATTACTAAAGGTGTGCCTGAAGATGAACGGCTTTAACGATGTGGGTCAGCTGGTCCTGGTCCGTGAGGGGAAGGTGAAATGACGCTTCGAGTGGTGGTAACCGGTATTGGCATTGTGTCCCCGCTGGGTTGCGGTAAGGAATTGGTGTGGCAGCGCCTGATCGGAGGCGGCTCCGGGCTTCGCCGGCTCGGTGACGACATCGTCGGTGAACTGTCCGCCAAGGTCGGCGGGACCGTCCAGGGGAAGGCCGACGATCCCGACGGCGGTTTCGATCCGGAACTCTCGGTGCCGAACAAGGAACTGAGGAAGATGGACCGCTTCATCCAGATGGCGATGGTTGCGGCAGACGAGGCGCTCACGGAAGCCGGATGGGCTCCGCAAGCCGAGCATCAGCGCGAGCGGACAGCGACGGTCGTAGCGTCGGGCATCGGTGGGTTTCCCGGGCTGGCGGAGGCGGTCAGGATCGGCGAGACGCGTGGCGTGCGGCGGTTGTCGCCGTTCACCATTCCGTTCTTTCTCTCGAATCTGGCGGCCGGCCAGATTTCGATCAAGCATCAGTTCCGTGGGCCCCTCGGCTGTCCGGTGACGGCCTGTGCGGCGAGCGTGCAGGCGATCGGCGACGCGATGCGCATGATCCGGACCGGTGAGGCCGATGTCGTGCTGGCGGGCGGTGCCGAAGCCGCATTCGACAAGGTCAGCCTGGGCGGATTCGCGGCGGCGCGAGCGTTGTCGACCGGCTTCGGCGATCAGCCGATTCGCGCTTCGCGCCCGTTCGACCGCGATCGTGACGGATTTGTCATGGGCGAGGGAGCGGCCATGCTCGTGGTCGAGTCCCTGGACCATGCCCTCGCACGTGGCGCCCGACCGATCGCGGAAATCATCGGGTACGGAACCACGGCGGACGCCTATCACATGACCGCCGGTCCCGACGACGGATCCGGCGCCATGCGGGCGATGAAGCTGGCCCTGGCGATGGGCGAAATCGCCCCGGAGCAGGTCGACTACGTCAATGCGCATGCGACATCGACGCCGGTCGGCGACGCCGGCGAAATCGAGGCGCTGAAGACTGTCTTTGGCGTGGGCGCCGGCCCGGCGATTTCCTCGACCAAGTCGGCAACCGGGCATTTGCTCGGGGCGGCGGGCGCCATCGAAGCGGCGTTTTCCATTCTCGCGCTCCGGGATGGCGTGTTGCCCGGAACGCTGAATCTCGAGCACCCCGACGAAGCCGCTGCCGGCCTCGATCTGATCGGGCCTTCCGCGCGGCGCGTTCCCGTCGAAATTGCACTGTCCAACGGGTTCGGGTTTGGCGGCGTCAATGCATCGGTGCTGTTTAAACGCTACCCGCCGGATAGATCAGCAGGGTCGCATTGACTGCACACCGACAGGGTTTGCGCACGCTTCTGATTTCGTAAGTATTACGAATAGTTGGCGTTCGACGCCATGCTATCGCGCCGCCAGCGCTCCATCGGTTCGATGGTGAGTCGCGGGCCGATCCAGCCGTGCGCCAGACGTGCTGTCCGCCCCCTCAGCCTCGCGCACCACGCCTGGATCCGCCGCAGGCGCAAATGTCGGCACGCGCTCGTGCCGATCCGGTTGGCCTTGCGCAACGTCGTTGCCAAGTGGACAGGCTCCCGGCACGCCTGGAGAAGCGTGATGCCGCAGCTTGCATTGCTTTACCCGGAACGACTCAGCATCGGAGTCTGAGTTTTAACCCGCCTCACACACGAAATTCCGGATACCTCCCATACCAAATCACCCCGGCCGCCGTGCTGGCCGTGGCCGAACACTCATCTGTTCGCCGTCCTGCTGGAACGGACGCCATTGGGGCAATTGGAGCGGCCCTGAAACACCGGGAATATGGCCGGCATGTGTGCAGCGAGTGTGCACACCAGCCATCTCGCCGTCGCGCGTCGCGACAGCCGATCGGAGGTCGGCATGGCCGCGTCGGCGAGCGAATGGGACAGGAACTGAAATCAAAAAAGGCCCCGACAATGGCCGTGAAACTTGCCGGGGCTAACGAACCATGCAAATTGCATGGGACGAGGAAGTATCGCGTCCATCGTATAGCCGCCAATGATTGAGCAGCACCACCGAGTTCCGACGAATTCTCATCGGGTTCAGCCAAGATCCTGCTCAAGGAACGCGTATGTCCTCCACCGACAAGCTTAAAAAATGCCAAAGCGTTTTGACCGCTGCCCCGCTCGCCGTTTTCGACGTATCAATTCGTGCGCTCGTGTTGCGGTAGGACCCACAGCATCCGACCGACCGCTTCAGCCTGATTCCGCGAGTGGGTCTTTTCATAGATCGCACGCAACTGGCTGCGAACCGTCGCAAGCGACACGCCGGCGCTCGCCGCACATTCGTCGGGTGTCTTGCCGCTGATCAACGCTTCCGCGACCGCGGCTTCGGCGCTCGACAAGCCGAACGATTGCCGAAGCTGTTGTGCGACGACGAGCGGGGCGCCGCTGCGTCGCCTGACCGTGATCAGTATCGTCGCATCGCCGAACGTGGCATGGAGCGCCTGTCCGGACAATGCCGCGATGCCGAGAAAAATCTCGTGCGCCGCGGCCAACGTACCGGAAAGGGCAAGGCTCTCGCTCTTGCGGGTCTTCGCGACGCGCGCCAGCGCCGCCTTGAGCGCCTCGTTCTGGGGCGCGCTCGTCGCGCTCAGGTGCCCGTTCTCGAGCTTGAGGCAGGTGGTGGCGCGCAGCATCGACTCGGCCGCCCGGTTGACGAACTGGACGCGCGCGTGCCGGTCCAGCGCAAAGACGGCGAGGCCCAGCTCCTCCATCAGTTCGGCGCCGAGCGTGGCGTCGCGATGCAGCACTCGCGCGTCTTGCCACAGGTTGATCGAGCGCTGCAGATGCCCGGCCATACCGATCAGGGTCGCGCGTTCTTCTGAAGAATAGGGTGTGCGGCCGTGCGCGCGCAGTAACCCGAGCAGAATGTTGTCGCTGCCGGGGCGCGCGAAGCGAATCCCCATCAGGTAGCGAAATCCAGACGGAATCTGATAGTCCTGGAAGAACTCGCTGCGTTCGACGTCGCGCTCGGTCAGGTGATCCTGACAACAAACGAATTCGCCGAGCGGTGCGTTTTCGACGAAGCCGCGGCGCGGATCGAGCGCGCCGTAATACTGATCGTAGAGCGCGATGATCTCGTCGAATTCCGCGCGCGGCGAATAGATCGAGAATTTCGGGGCATTGCGCGCGACGTCCCAACTGAACATGTGAAATACGTCTGCGCCGAGCGATTCGGATACCCGGTGAAAAACTTCGAGAAAACCATCCGGATGCAGCGCGGCCTCATAGAGGTCCCCGATGAGTTGGTCTCGTTGCATGTGTTCACCCCGTCGCTTCGCGATCTTCGTATTCTGATTTTGTCTGACGATATTGCTTCGAATACCGAATTTTTTTCAGGCTAACACAGGTTATTTGCATTTCATGCCCTGTTATTTCCCGATTTTCATCCACCTGAATGATGATCGAGAAAATCGTCTTTGCGAGAATCCTCGCCATTCAGCGTGCACGCGCAATGTATGTGACACGCATCAACCAGAAGGGGCTCGGGGGAAACGCAATGAAACTCACACCTGTCGTATCCGGTATTGCAGTGCTTGTCCTGTCGGCTTGTGGCGGCGGCAGCGATTCCTCCTCGCCACCCGCACCGCCCGCCGCGCAGACGGTCAGCGGGGTCGCGGCCGCCGGCGCCGCGATGCAGGCCGCCACCGTGAAACTGGTCGATGCGACCGGCAAAGCGGTCGACTGCCCGGCCGATGCGTCGACCGGCGCGTTTCATTGCACGGTGACCGGCCTGACCGCGCCTTTCGCGTTGTCCGCATACGGCAACGTCGCCGACTCGCAGGCCACGCTGATCGCACTCAGCGCCACGGCCGGCACGCAGACGATCAACATCACGCCGATCACGAACGCGATCGCCGCCACGATCGTCGGCGACAACCCGACCAAGCTGCTGGCCGACACCGGTTTGCTGCAAAGCAAAGTCACGGCCCAGGCCGTCGCCAGCACGGTGCAGGCCTATTCGTCGGCGCTGGCCGACCTGCTGGCCGCCACCGGCAATGCGGGCGTCGACCTGATTTCCGGCCCGTTGACGGCGGGCGCGCCGGGTCTCGACCGGCTGCTCGACCAGATCAAGATCAACGTCCTGCCGGATGGCGGCGTCCAGATCAGCTCGGTGGCGGGCGCGTCCAGCGATACGCCGGTGCAGCTTCAGCTCGCGCCCGGCGTCGCGCCGCAGGCGAGCGACAAGGCCAGCCTGCCGGCCGCCGCGACCATCAATGGCGCGGTGGTGTCGAACCTGCCGAGCGCCAGCGATCTGGCGGCATTGCAGAGCGCGCTCAACCAGTGCTTCGCCGGTTCGACCGGCGCTGCGCGCACGGGCGGCAGCGTATCGGCATGCGGCCGGATCTTCGTCGACGACGTCGCGTCCGGCGCGCTGAATGCAGGCGTGCCTTCCGCGTACCTCAACAACGGGATGTCGGTCGACCAGGAGTTCGGCGCGCCGGCAGGCGGCACGCCGGGCATCGTGGCCGACGATGCGATGAACAACGCGAGCTTCAGCCTGCCGGAAGTCATCCGCGTCGTTGCCAGCGACACGATGTGGGTCAAGCTCGCGTGGACGCGCAGCGACGGGATTCGCGACGGCATGCAGCAGCATGTACAGCTTGCGGTGCGGGCGGGCAGTCTCGCGAACGGCGATACCGGCTGGCGCGTGGTCGGCAATCAGCGCGCGGTGCTGAGCAAGGTCAATGCGAACGCACAGAAGTGGGACTGGCTCAATCCGGCCAATCCGTCGACGGGGACCAATGCGTTCGTCGATTCGCTCAACCTGCAGGTGGGTGCCGTCGACGCGGCCGGCACCGCGGTGGACTTCGCGATCGTCAACGGCCCCGGCTTGCGCAACGGCGTGTTTCTCCAGCCGTCGAGCGGGACCTGCGACACGCTGAACATCCGCGCGCAGATCGCAAGCGGGCAGACGCCGGCGCAACTCGCCGCACTGGCGAAGAATCCGCAGTGCCGCAACAACTTCCGTCTGGCCGGCGTCGCGCAGGACCCGGCCAACCAGGGCCTGTTCACGTGGCCCGGCGACGCGCCGCGCAACAATACCGCATGGGCGAAGCCGCAACTGAGCACCGCGGAACTGGCCGACATCAAGCCGTTCAGCGCCTATACGATCGACATCTACCAGAACGGCAACACGTCGACGCCGGCCCGGCACTACACGGTCCGGCTGCGTACGCCGTCGCCGTCGCCCGATGCGCTGCGCCAGTACGCGTGGCACGATCTGGCGCAGTCCACGCGCGACAAGCTGACGCCGGGCTCGGCCAACACGTTCGCGGGCGGCGCGACTTTCCCGCTGGGCTGGACGTCGAAATCGGGTCTGCCGTTCGTCAAACGCGGCAACGTGCAGATTCGCGCAACCGCGGCCGGGCAGCCGGCGGCGACGTTCGTCAACGGTTCGGCATCGGCGTCGCCGGTCCAGCCGGGCGCCTCGGTCACGCTCAACGTGCCGGGCGACCAGGGCGTCGCGTTCCCGTCGGTGGCCGGCTGGACGGGCAGCGCGGACTTCTCGTTCGTGAACTTGAGCTGGTCCGACCCGGTCGACACGCTCTTCACCGAGGCCTTCGAGTACGACCGGTAACAGGCAGCCGGGCGAATGCGTCCGGCGAGCGTCGGCCGGCGGGGCGATGCGTCGTCCCGCCGGCGGGCAACGATCGGCCTGGCCGAGCGCGACGTGTTTTCGTTCGACGGAGAACGCCGCGACCGGATCGTGGGCGGCGTGCGGCGAGAATCGGTTCGGCCTGACGCGCGGCGGCGGCGCCGACAACCGACAGGCTGCCGATCGTGTCAAATCGAACCGGACGAGATACTGCGCGACGACGGATGCCGCCGATCATGCTCGCCCGTTACGTTCCTGCACCCGGCGGCACCGGGCCGGCCGGCTTTGCCACGCTCGCGGCTTCCATCACGCGCAGCACCGGCCGGCCGCCGACATCCTTCAGCGGGAAATACGAGCGATGCGTGCCCGGATCGACAGCGACGACGTGCGCGTTCGGCCCGAGCCGGCCTTCACCGATCTTGGCAACGCTCCGGCCCCGGACGCTGAACATCGAAACGATGCCGGCTTCACCCGCAACATAGAGCACGTCCGACGCCGAATCGAACGCCAGCACATCCGGGCCGCCGCCGAGGTCGAACGTGCGGACGACGTGCCGTGCGCGCATATCGAAGACGAGGAGCGCGTCGTTGTCCTCGCACGCGATGAAGGCGAGGCCGGCGCGCGGCTCGATCAGCAATCCGTGATTGCCTTTCGCACCCGGCAAGTCGAACCGGTCGACGACACGGTCCGTCGCCGGATCGATTTCGACGAGCTGGCGCCGCGTCTGAACGTTCACGAAGATGTGTCGGGAAACCGGGTCGTACTGCGTGTTGCCGGCCTCGCCGTCGAGCGGGATCGTCGCGACGCGCCGGTTGCTCCGGACATCGATGACCGTCTCCGTTTTTCCGTATTCGTCGGATACGTACAGCTTGTGCGCGTCGGCCGCATAGGCCATGCCGTCGGGATAATGCCCGCCCGGCATGCGCGCGACGATTTTCAGCGTCGCGGCGTCGATCGCGACGATCTCGTCGGAGCCGGTCGCAGACGCGTAGATGCGCGACAGCGCCGGCACGGCAAGCACGCCATGTACCGACGATACGTCCGCGATCCGGGCGGTCACGCGCGATGCATGCGTATCGAAAGCGATCACTTCGCCGTCGCCGAGGTGAGCGATGAAGAGCAGGTTGCGGCTCGGGTCCAGGCTTGCGTAGTCGAGTCGTGTCGCGCGGCCCGGCAACGCGATGTCCGCGACATGCTTCAGCGGCAGGGCGCCGGTCGAGGCGCCTTCGCCCGCGGCGAAGACCCGGTGAATCGGCAGGCCCGACGTGCCGAGCCCGCCTAATAGCGCGACGAGCAGCGGCAGGCCGTAGCGCCAGCGTCCAGGATCCTTCATGATTGCCTCCCGCGACGGCCGCCACCGCATTGGCACGGCGGCGGCATCGCTTTGCATGGTTCCCCCGCTCGTCTGCTGTTCGACCGTGGCCGCGCTTACCGTGCCCGGCCGTCGTCCGGTTCGACGTGGCGAAACGCTGCGAGCAGCGAAAGGTCGTACGCGATCTTCAGCGCGCCGCATGCGACCAGCGGCGCACCGAGCCAGCCGAGACCGAACAGGCCGCCGGCCAAGGTCGGCGCGACAGCGGCCGCGAGGCTGCGCGGGACGGATGTAAAACTGGCCGCTGCCGGTCGCTCCGCCGGCGTGACGACCGCCATCACATAGGCGGTTCGGGTCGGGACATCCATTTGCGACAGCGCGCTTCGCATCAGCAACAGCGTCAACGTCAGCGGCAACGACGGCGCGAGCGCGGCGCCGATCAGGCAGACGCTCGACGGAATATGCGTGAACACCATCGTGTTCAGCAGGCCGATCCTGCGCGACAGCGGCGCGGCCGCGAGCTGCGAGCCGGCCGAGAGCAGGCCCGCCCAGAAGAAGAACTGGCCGGCAGCCGCGATCGAGAGCCCGAAGCGCTGCATCAACCACAGCGACAGCAGCGAGTTGACGACGAGACCGCCCGCGAATGCGTCGACGCTGAACAGCATCGCCAGCCGCACGACGATCGGGCGTGACGGGCCGAGCGGGGGCGCTGCCTGCGCAGCGCGAACTGCCTGGCGCGGCAGCCGCCGATACAGCATGCAGACGACGACACCGGTGGCCGCATAGACCAGAAACATGCCGCGCATCGCGCCCAGCGTCGAGATTCCGGTATGTGACGCAACCGCGATCGGCAGGCCTGCCGCGAGGGATCCGAGCGCTGCCGATACGGCGCCGACGAGGCTGTAGCGGGCGAACAGCGCCGTGCGAGCGTCGCCGTCGGCGGCTTGCGCCAGGCGCGACTGTTCGAGCGGCAGAAACACGCTGACGTCGCCGGAACTCGGATTGAGCGTGCCGGCGAAGGCGACGACGAACAGCGGCCACCACGTGGAGACGCTCGCGAAGCCGATGCCCGTCGCCGCCATCAGTGCCGCCGCGAGCGTCAGCATGCGGCGCTGCGTGAAGCGGCTCGCGAGCATGCCGACCGCGATCGTCGCGATCGCGGAACCCGTCAACGTCGTGGTGCCGATCAGGCCGACATCCAGTTGCGACAGCCCGAGCGACAGCAGATACGCGGGCAGCAGCACGGCAATGAATCCATCGCAGAAACCGCGCATGCCGCGGCTGGCGAGGATGAGCCATGCGGCCTTGTCCGCGCCCGCCGGCAGCATCCGGCTGGCGAGCGTCGACGCGCGGCGGCTGCTAGGGACGTGCATCACGCCGGCACCACGCGTAGAGCGCGTCGTACATCACCATGCCGTGCCGCAGTTGCTCGTGATCGTCGGCGAAGTGTCCGGACAGGCCGATCGAGATCGCGTACAGCCCGGCCGATTCCGGCGCAAGATCGAGCCGTCCGGTATCGGCGCCGCGCACGATCGCGGCGAGCTTGAGCAGCGCCGGGGCGTCGAGCCGGTACCGGTCGAGAAACGCATCGAAGCTGCAGCGTTCACCATGGTGGCCCAGCTCGACGCCCGGCACGTCGTAGGGCACCGCGCCCGTTTCGTCCGCCAGTCGCAGGACGTCCGGACCCGGGACGTAGAGAAATTCCGGCGCATCGTCGATGAACCGCGCAATCAGCCACGGACATGCGATGCGGTCGACCTTCGGCCGTTCGCGCGTAATCCATTTCACGGCACGCCTCCTGTATGGCGGACGAACGTCGTCCGATGCGTCATGGCCGCCTCCCGGCAATGCGGCTCAATGATGGAGCAGCGGGTAGGCCACGAGCCCGACGAGCGCGGCAGCCGTGACGACGACCGGCTCCTGCAACTTCTTGAAACGCCACAGCAGCAGCACGGTCGCGACCGCGAGCAGCGCGGTCGGCAGGTCGACGATCGAGCGTTTCGCGATGACGAGGACGGAGCCGGTGATCGCCCCGACGGCTGCGGCGGTGATGCCGTCGACGAACGCCTTGACGCCCGGACGGTGCCCGTACTTCTTCACGTAAGGCGCGGGGATGACCGTGAACAGATAGCAAGGCAGGAACGTGCCGAGTGCGGCGACGAGTGCGCCCGGGAAGCCCGCCACCAGATACCCGATGAAGCCGACCGTGATCACGACCGGGCCGGGCGTGATCATCGCGACCGCCACGGCATCCACGAACTGCTTGTCGTTCAGCCAGTGATGTTCGGTGACGACGCCGCCATAAAGGAACGGCACGATCGCCAGCCCGGAGCCGAACACGAACGCGCCGGCCTTCATGAAGAACGCGCCGATCTGAACGAGCTGCGGCAGGTCGATGCCGCTCAATATGCCGCTGGCTGCCGGCAGGTTGGCGGCGGCAACCGCGTTCAGCCCGCCGCGCTGCAGCCACTTGGGCGGGGCACGCCACAGCCAGCCGACCAGGCCCGCGACCACGAACAGCCATGCGATTTCCGATTCCGTGATGAAGGTCACGGCGGCAAGCGTGACGAAGATCGCCCAGAGCAGCTTGTCGTGGCCGACGGTTTTCGTCGTGAGCTTGTAGGCGCTCATCGCGATGATGCCGACCACCGCGGCGCCGACGCCGTAGAAGACGGCCTGCATCCAGGACAGCCCGCCGAAATGTGAGTACGCGAAGCCGAGCGCAACCACCATCAGGAACGACGGCAGCACGAACGCGAAGCCGACGAGCGTCGCACCGAGCAGGCGGTAGTGCACGAAGCCCAGATAGATCGCGAGCTGGGCCGCCATCGGCCCCGGTGCGAGCTGGGCCAGCGTGAGCCCTTCCTTGTAGTCGGCTTCCGTGATCCAGCCGCGACGTTCGACCAGGTCGCGACGCATGTAGCCTGCGAGCGCGACCGGCCCGCCGAAGCCGAACGTGCCGAGACGCAGCATGTAGGCGACCAGCTGGCCAAGCGAGTAGGTCGGTTCGGTGGTGGCGAGGGAAGTGGTCATGATCTGGCCGCGGTGTGGTTTTTGCCGTTCGACGTGAAGTGTGCGTACAGGGCGTCGAGCACGGCGCCCATCTGCTCGAGCAACCGGTCGTCGTTCTCTGCCTGCTGGCGCGTGCCGGCCATCACGGCCTCGAAGCCGATCGCTTCGGGCGCCGCGGGGCCGCCCACGTCGAGCGCATGCACGATTTCGCCGAGCCGCATCAGCGCGGGGTCGTTGTCGAGCCCGAAACTCGCCAGCAGCACCTCGAACGTCACGCGCTCGCCGACATGCGTAAACGTCGCGCCGTCGAAATCGAAGCCCAGCGCGTCGGCCGGGCAATCCGCCGGCGACGCGAGCCAGACGAAGCGGGCGCGTGCGTCGATAAAGCGGCGGATCAGCCAGGCACTGGCGACGCGATCGATCCACATCCGCTGCCGCGTCGCCCAGGTGCGGCCCTGAAATTCGCCGATCGCCAGCGGCCGGATCGCGCGGTCCGCGGCGTGCGGTTCGCCCGGCGACAGCACGGTGTCGACCAGCGCGACGAAATCCTGCAGCGCGACTTCGGCGCGGGTGGCCGAGTCGCCCGGGAAATAGTCGATCGCACGGATGGCGTCGAAATCCTTGCGCATGCGGCGCAGCAAGCGCGTCAGTTCCGAGGCCGACTGTCCGGCGAGGGTCTTGCGGGCGTCCGCAAGGGCCTGGATAAAGGCGGCGTCGTCTTCGCCGCGATCGAAGAGCGCGCGGAATTCCCGCTCCTGCGACGCATCGAGACTCGGCGCGCGCAACAGGTGAGCGCTGCCGCCGCTGTCGGCAATCGCGTCCGCGAGCTCGCGCAGCATCCGTTCATGCGCTTCCGACTGGGGCAGCAGGTAGACGCCGTCGCGCAGCACCGCGCAGCCTTTTGCCTTGAGCGCGCGCCAGAACCGCATGCGCGCCGTCGCGTTCTGCGTGGGAAGGGTCAGCACGAGGAGCGACCAGGTCGTGAGTGAATTCATGTAGCAAATGCTACTCATACGTTACGACTTCTACAAGTTAACTTTGGCGGCGGCTGCGGTGACTGGTGGCCGGGCGGCCTGCGAGGCGCGCGTCATTCGTCTGGTTTTTTCCGGCAAATACCCCCTCCCACTATATGGAAACGCGATTTGATATATAGTCCCCCCCGGTATATGAAGGGATCACCATGAGCCACACCATCCAGGAAAAGCAGAAGCTGCTGAACCGTGTCCGCCGGATCAAAGGGCAGGTCGAAGCGATCGAACGCGCGCTCGAGGACGAGCGCGGTTGCAACGAAATCCTCCGCCTCATCACGAGCGGTCGCGGCGCAATGAACGGCCTGCTCGCGGTCGTGCTCGAGGATCACATCCGTAGCCATCTGGTCGACGCCGAAGGTCACGACGACGAAGGCAGCGCGACCGAACAGCTGATCGAAGTCGTGCACAGCTACTTCAAGTAACCGGAGGCGGAATGAACAGCTTCAGCAATGACGCCTTCGGCGCAGGGCATGACCACATCTTTCTCGGCGCCGCGCACGAGCAGAACGAACGCCGGACCTGGATGGTCATCGCGCTGTGCGCGGCGATGATGGTGGCGGAGATCGTCGGCGGGTCCCTGTTCGGTTCGCTGGCACTGATCGCGGACGGCCTGCACATGTCGACGCACGCGGGCGCGATGCTGATCGCCGCGCTCGCCTATACCTACGCGCGCAAGCATGCGCGCGACCCGCGCTTCGTGTTCGGCACGGGCAAGCTCGGCGATCTCGCGGGTTTCACGAGCGCGATCGTGCTCGCGATGATCGCGCTGCTGATCGGGTACGAGGCGGTCGCACGTCTGCTCGCCCCGGTCCCGATTCATTTCGGCGAGGCGATTCCGATCGCGGTTGCCGGTTTGCTCGTCAACATCGCGAGCGTGTGGCTGCTGAGCGGTGACCATCATGGCCACGGTCATGGTCATCATCACGGTCATCATCACGGGCATGGTCATGACGATCATGACGGTCACGCGCACGACCACGAACAGGAAGCGCACCAGATCTTCGATCAGCAGGGCGTATTCGTCGTGTCGGTGTTCGAGGAGGGCGTTCCGCCGGTGTTCCGCGTCGCGCCTGCGACGCACGAGACGAAGCTCGTCGATGCGAGCGCGGTGTCGGTGACGACGATCCGCCCGGACGGCAGCCGTCAGGTGTTCGCGATGCAAAGTCGCGGCGGCTATCTGGAGTCGACCGAAGCCATTCCCGAGCCGCATGAATTCAACGCGATCGTCCGGCTGAACGGCCGCGAGCACGAACTGGCGTTCGAGGAGCACGACCACGGCACGTCCGCGGCGGCGGCGCGCGATCACAACATGCGCTCCGCGTACATCCACGTGATCGCCGACGCGGCCGTCTCCGTCCTGACGATCGTCGGGCTGCTGCTCGCGCGGGCGTTCGGCTGGGTCTGGATGGATCCGCTGGCCGGCATCATCGGCGCGCTGGTGATCGCGAACTGGTCGTACGGCCTGATGCGCGATACGGGCGGGATCCTGCTCGACATGAATTCGGATCGCCGCCTGACGGACAACGTGCGCGGTGCGATCGAAGGCACGGGCGACCGGGTCGGCGACCTGCATGTGTGGCGGCTCGGGCCGGGACACATGAGCGCGGTCGTGTCGGTGGTGACGGACGATCGGCAGCGCGATGCGCGCTTCTATCACGGCGTGCTGCAGCGGTTCAGGAACCTGTCGCACGTGACCGTCGAAGTCGTGCCCGCGACGCGAGGGCGATGAGCATGGCGGTCAAGTCCCCTTGCGTCGACGTGTGTTCGTTCGACGGTCGCACCGGCTATTGCGTGGCATGCCTGCGAACGCGCGACGAAGCGCGCGACTGGAAGAAGATGACGGATCACCGGCGCCATCAAATCGTGAACGACCGCGCGCGGCGGCATGCGAAGCTGACGCGGGCTTGAAGTCGAGGTATGCGCGAAGTCGCGCGTACGGCTGCAGCAGATTGAACGCGCGGCGGACGGCACGAAGGATCGGGGCGATGCGCGTGCCGACCGCGTCGCTTGCATCAACCGGCCCCGCCACGCCGGTGCATTCCCGACGAACGCATTTGCCGGACGATGTACGCCGTCCGCGCGCCGTCACGCGGATCAGGACGCTTGTGATCCGGTATTGCCGAGGCGGCGGTCGGTGACGGTCGTCGATCCGCCCGGCACGCCTCGTCGGGACTGCGCCGCTTCTACATCTCGTATCGCAACGTCGCCATGACGCTGCGCGGCGCCCCCGGCATGTTGAGGTTCGGGTTCGAGCCGTGGGCCGACACGATGTAGCCCTTGTTGAACAGGTTGTAGAGGTTCAACTGGAGCGACATCGGCCCGTGCGCATACCAGGCCATCATGTCGGCCGTCACGTAACCCGGCAGCGTCACCGTGTTCTGCGGATCGGCCATGCGCGCGCCGACGAGGTTCAGGCCGCCGCCAACGCCGAAGCCGCTGCCGAGATTCTTGGTGAGCCACAGGTTGCCGGAGTGGCGCGGGGTCAGGGTGGCGCGCTTGCCCTGCAACGCGGCCGTCGACTGGGTGACGGTGGCATCGAGGTAGGCATAGCCCGCGAGCACGCGCCAGCCGTGGCCGAGTTCCGCAGCCCCGCTGAGTTCCACGCCGTCGGTCCGCTGCTCGCCGATCGGAATCAGCGCCGTGTTGCTTGCATTGGCGACCTTGATGTTGCTGCGGTCGAGCCGGAACACCGAGATCGTCGTGGTGGCCTTGCCGCCGAGCCAGTCGTACTTCGCGCCGATCTCGGTGTTGGTCGTGGTTTCCGGAGCGAGTTCGGCATTGTTGGCCGCCAGCGAGAACGCTTCGCCGGAAGGCTGGAACGAGCGGCTCCACGACACGTAGTACGACTGCGTTCGGGTGGGCTGCCAGACGAGACCCACGCGCGGGCTCCACGCCGTATCGGTGCGCGACAGGCCCGGCTGCTTCGGACGGCGGTCGAGCGTCTCCTGCTCGAAGCGATCGTAGCGGATGCCGAGCAGCGCCTTCCACTGCTCGTTGAAGCTGATCAGGTCCTGCGTGTAGAACCCGAGGGTCTTGAAGATGCCGAGGTTGTTGGCCGTCGGCGTGGTCGACGTGTGCAGCGGCAGCGTCGGAAGGGCGGGCGCGAACAGGTCGAAATTCATCGGCTTGCCGTTCGCGCCGGTGACGGGCGCCGAGTAGCTGACGAGATCCTTGTTCTGCTGGCCGAATTCCATCCCGTACAGCAACTCGTGCTTCATGCCGAACAGCGTGGCCTTCTGCGTGAGATCGGTCTGGTTGAACCAGCCGTGTTCCTCGCGATAGACGTTGCCGTGATTCAGCGTGAACGTCCGGGCCGCCTCGTTGACGCTGCCGACCAGCGTGTTGTTCCGGTCGAGCGAGTAGTGATAGTAGCGGGTGGCGTTCCGGATCGACCATTGGTCGTTGAACTCGTGCTTGATCGTCGCGGTACTCGAATAGACCCGCGATCGCGTATAGTCCACGTCGCCGGCGTTCGCCGCGCCGTAATACGCGGATGCCGGCACGTCGACCGGTCGTCCGTGATAGGCCGGAATGCCGAAGTCCGTCACGCGACGATCTTCGAGGTAGTCCGCCTGCAGCAGGACCGTCGTCTTCGGCGCGATGCGAAACTCGAACGACGGCGCGACCGCCGTGCGATTCAGGAACTGTTGCGAGCGATAGCTCTTCGCTTCCTCGTGTGCCCCGGTGATCCGGAAGGCGGCCGCGCCGTTCGCGAGGACGCGCCCGACGTCGGCCTCCACCCGGCGATCGGCCCACGAACCGTAGCTGATCCCGAAGTTGGTCACGTCGATCCCGGGTTTTTTCGTCACGCGATTGATCAGTCCACCTGACGATCCGCGGCCGTAAAGAACGGCAGCCGGGCCCTTGACCACTTCCACCCGGTCGACGTTCGAGAGATCCCGGAAATACAGGGCATCGTCGCGAATGCCGTCGACGAACTGGTCGGCAATCGCGGAGAAGCCGCGAATGGTGACCTGGTCGCGCTGGCCGTCGCCGGTCGAGAACCCGACGCCCGCGACGTTCTTCAGCACGTCCTGCAGCGAGTTCGCATGCTGGTCGCGCATCACTTCGGCCGTGACCACGTTCACCGTCTGCGGGATATCGCGCAGCGGCGCGTCGATCCTGGTGGCGCTGACCGCGTTCGTCGGGTTGTAGCCTTCGCCCGGATCGCGGAGCGCGCTGGCGTTCACCGATACCGCCGGCAACACGTCGGTGGCCGTGCCGGTCGGTGCACTTGCGTTTTCCTGTGCGAAGGCCGCGCCGACCATGATCGGCTGGCACGCGATGGCGGCCAGAATGGCCCGTCGCGCCGGGTGCAACACGTGTTTCATTTCCCAACCTGCCCTGTGTAATGATTCGTAATCTCGAAACGCGACGCATTATCATTTGAAAGGAAGTAAGGGTCAACAAGTGTTGCGCGATAACCGGGATTCTTGTTTTTGTCTGATGTTTGCTGACGCCGAAGGATGCGTTCGTGCCGGATCCGGACGAGCACGGCGTGCGGCCAGGCAATGACGGCGACTGAAGCGCCAGCGGGGCGCGTCGCGCGGGGAGGTTCGTCGGGATTGATCCGGCACGGTCATCGAACCGTTCGGTATTGCGAGTCTGTCGATCCGACTACGAGGTGGTGACCGGCGGGGCGGCGCGCGTGCCGGTCTGGCATGGCGCGCTGTATCCTGAAATCTTCCGGCGGCCGTGGCATCTCGTCACGGTCGGTGTCACGAAGCGGTCGGATACTGCCGGCGTGCGCGGCCTGACGGAACGGGCAGCGGCCGCGCCGCGTGTCGAGGTCGCGGACGGCCCGGGCAGTCGGCACAGTCACGCGAGTCCTGCCGCGCGGTGTGCCGATTACCGGCGCTGACGTGTTCCCGCGCCGCGGCGCGCCTGTCCTGTCGGGACAGGGAACCCCGTGGCAAGTCGCACCGCCCGCAACCTCGATGCAGATCGATCATGAGCGCTCCAACCCCGATTGCCGGCAAGCCTGCGATTCCACGGACCGTGTGGGCCCTGGGCCTCGTGAGCCTCTTCATGGACCTGTCGTCCGAACTGATCCATGCGCTGTTGCCGATCTATCTGGTGTCGACGATGGGCATGAGCGTCGCCGCGCTCGGCGTGCTCGAAGGGGCGGCCGAAGCGACGGCGATGATCGTCAAGGTGTTCTCCGGCGCGATCAGCGACTGGCTCGGGCGCCGCAAGGGGCTGCTGCTGATCGGCTATGGCCTCGCGGCGCTGACCAAGCCGTTGTTTCCGCTGGCGTCCACGCCGGCCGTGGTCGTGACGGCCCGTCTGCTCGACCGCGTCGGCAAGGGAATTCGCGGCGCGCCGCGCGACGCGCTCGTGGCCGACGTCGCACCGCCCGAAATCCGCGGCGCCTGCTTCGGCCTGCGTCAGTCGATGGATACCGTGGGCGCGTTTCTCGGGCCGATGCTCGCGATCGTGCTGATGCTCTGGTTCGAGGACCGCATCCGGACCGTGCTGTGGTTCGCCGTGGTGCCGGCCTTCGTCGCGATCGCATTGATCGTCTTCGGCGTACGGGAGCCCGAGCAGTCGAAACCGGACCGGCGCTTTCGCTCGCCGTTGCGCTGGAACGCGCTGCGCGAGTTTCCCCGCGGTTACTGGTTCGTCGTCGCGGCCGGCGCGACGTTTACGCTCGCGCGCTTCAGCGAGGCATTCCTGGTGCTGCGTGCGCAGCAGACGGGGCTCGATGCGGCATGGATCCCGGGCGTGATGGTCGCGATGAGCGTCGCCTATTCGGCGTCCGCCTGGCCGGTCGGCATCCTGTCGGACCGGCTCGATCGCCGCGTGCTGCTCGCGGCCGGCATGGTGCTGCTGATCGCGGCCGACCTGCTGCTCGGCATCGGCACGTCGACGCTCTCGATGTTCGCCGGCGTGGCCGTGTGGGGGCTGCACATGGGCTTCACGCAGGGCATCCTCGCCGCGATGGTGTCGGAAACCTCGCCGGCCACGCTGCGCGGGACCGCGTTCGGCGTGTTCAACCTGGTGAGCGGCATCTGCATGCTGCTCGCGAGCAGCATCGCCGGCGCGCTGTGGGCGCGTTTCGGCGCGTCGGCCACGTTTCTCGCCGGCGCGGCGCTGGTCGTGGTGCCGCTGTGCCTGTGCCGGTTCATGCCGCGACCCGGCACGTCGCCGGCGTGATGCGTCACGCCGCGGGCTCGCCGACGCCCCGCGCAAGGCCGAACTGACGGGCGGGCGCGACGGTGCCCGAAGATCGAAGCCGGGGCGCCGCCCGTCGGCGCACTGGCTACCGGCCCCCGGCCCGAAGCCCGAAGCTGGAAGCCCGAAGCCCGAAGCCCGAAGCCCGAAGCCCGAAGCCCCAGACCGGCGAAGGCTCACTCCGCCTAGTTCCGCGCGTCGCGTTCCGCCCTTAGCTTTCAGATTTGAAAGATTGTCCGGCGTTTGCGATAGAATGCCTCCCCTGTTCGCCGTGGCCATACCCACGGACGGGCTCCGGCATTCGAAAACGGCGCGCACCGCGCTCGCGGAATTCCATCCCCGTTTCAATGCCGGCGATCGACCTGCCGTTGGAAACACCCGTTCTGTAATTTGGATTGCTAATGAAGAAGAAGCACAACATCACCAAGTACATCGTCATCGCGATGGTGCTTGGCATTGCCGTGGGCTACGCCTGTCATAGCGCGTTTCCCGACCCGAAAATGGCCAGGGAAGTCGCCGGCTACGTGTCGCTGCTGTCCGACGTGTTCCTGCGCCTGATCAAGATGATTATCGCGCCGCTGGTCTTCGCGACGCTGACGGTCGGCATCGCGCAGATGGGCGACAGCGGGTCGGTCGGCCGCGTCGGCGTGAAGGCGTTCGGGTGGTTCTTCATCGCGTCGTTCACGTCGCTGCTGCTCGGCCTGATCACCGCGACGATCCTGAAGCCGGGCAGTCACCTGAGCCTGCCGCTGCCGGCCGCCGATGCGGCGCTGAACCTGAAGACGGGCGCATTCACGCTGAAGGATTTCGTCGTCCACCTGGTGCCGAAATCGATCGCCGAGGCGATGGCGAACAACGAGATCCTGCAGATCGTCGTGTTCTCGATCTTCTTCGGCACCGCGCTGTCCGCGCTCGGCGACGCCGGCAAGCGCCTGACCGGCGTGATCGACGATCTCGCGCAGGTCATGCTCAAGGTGACGGGCGCGGTGATGTGGTTCGCGCCGGTCGCGGTGTTCGCGGCGCTGGCGTCGACGATCACGACGGAAGGGCTCGGCATCCTGCTCACGTTCGCGAAGTTCATGGCGAGCTTCTACCTGGCGCTGGCGCTGCTGTGGGGCGTGCTGACACTCGCCGGCGTCGCGTTTCTCGGCAAGCGCGCGTTCACGCTGATCCGCCTGATCCGCGAGCCGTTCCTGCTGTCGTTCGCGACGGCGAGCTCCGAGGCCGCGTATCCGAAGCTGCTCGATGCGCTCGACCGGTTCGGCGTGAATCGCAGGATCTCGAGCTTCGTGCTGCCGATCGGGTACTCGTTCAACCTCGACGGCTCGATGATGTACTGCACGTTCGCGGTGCTGTTCATCTCGCAGGTGTACGGGATCGACCTGCCGCTCGGCACGCAGATCACGATGCTGTTGATGCTGATGGTGACGTCGAAGGGGATGGCGGGCGTGCCGCGCGCATCGCTCGTCGTGATCGCGGCGACGCTCGGCCAGTTCCATCTGCCGGAAGCCGGACTGCTGCTGATCATGGGCGTCGACATGTTCCTCGACATGGGGCGCTCGGCGACCAACGCGGTCGGCAACTCGATCGCGGCTGCGGTGGTCGCGAAGTGGGAAGGCCAGCTCGGCGATTCGCGCGACGACACGGATCCGGACGGCGGCGGCGAGATCAGGCAGGCGGAAGTGCGGGAGACGGCAACGTCCGCGTGATTTCCCCGTTTCAAATGAAATGATCTGCACCGGCCTGGATTCGACCTGGATACAGGCCGGTGCAATATCTGCCGGCAATACCTGCCGGCAATACCCGCCAGCAGTCGTTCTTTTACCTGCCTCCGGCGATTTTCCCGATTCGCCGAAAAACCTCCCCATTCCCGATACGCCGCATTCCGACCCGCGGTGATATTCCCCTCGGCGAACGCCGTATTTCCTCGATATCAAGGTACGCGCGTAAGTGGTCATTCACTCTCGCGCAATCGCGCGCGCCGTCTGCGCCCGCGGTCCGCAATTTTTTTCGATTTATATAACGCTATTCTCGCTGCAGCCGATTATCGAATGCGCGCGCGATGTAATACCGACTGCACCGGATGATTTAGGCGGCAGTATTTACGCACTGCCGATTTCAAACCATCCGGCCGCCCCATCATGTGAATGATTCCACCATTCAGGAGAGCATCAGCCATGGTCGCCGGAAAACCGATTCAGGCCGTGCTGCTCGCCGCCGCGATCGCCACGATTGCGCCGGCCGGATACGCGGGCAACACCACCGACTGGCTGGCGAACACGTACGGCACGCTCGCCGCGCACGTCGGCAACGTCGCGCGTTCGATGTGGGTCGCGCCCGAAGGCGTGATCTACACCGCGTCGATGTGGGACGAGGACGAGGGCGGCGTCGCGATCTACCAGAACGGCAAGAGCGCCGGCTCGATCGGCACGCATTCCGAATTCCAGGGCAGCGCGATCACGGGCAACGCGACGTCGCTGTTCGTCGCGCTGCAGCCCGGCAACGGATACGGCAGCGGCGCGGTCGGGCGCTACAACCGCGCGACGCGGTTCCGCGACAAGCTGATTCAGGTCACGGCGGCGACCGACCAGCCGCGCATCGACGTCGTCACCGGGCTCGCCACGGCCGGCTCGCTGCTCTATGCGAGCGACTTCTACGGCAATCGCGTGCGGGTGTTTACGACCGACGGCGTGTGGCAGCGTGACATCGGCGTATCGGCGCCGGGCGCGCTCGCCGTCGACGGTGCGGGCAACGTCTGGGTCGCGCAGAAGAGCGCGGGCGCGGTCGTCGAGTTCAGCCCGGCCGGTGCGCTGCTGAACACGATCCGGCTGGCCGCCGGGTCGCAGCCGTCTGCGCTCTGTTTCGATGCGGCGACGGGGCAGCTGATGGTCGGCGACGAAGGCCCCGACATGAACATCAAGCGCTATACCGTCGCGGGCCGGCCCGCGCTGGCCGGCACGTTCGGCGTGCGCGGCGGTTATCTCGACACGACGACGGGCACCAAGGGGCAAGTCGGCGCGCAGCGCTTCACCCGCGTGGCCGGCATCGGCAAGGACACGGCCGGCAACCTGTATGTACTCAACAACTCGTGGGGCGGCAGCTGGGATCTCGGCCGCAACGGCGCGACCGACATTCACGCGTACGGCAGCACCGGCAGCCTGCGGTGGACGCTGCAGTCGCTGAACTTCGAAGGCATCGCCGCGCCGGACCCGGTCACCGACGGCGCGCTGTTCTACAGCGCCACGCACGTCTACAGCGGCACCGCGGGCGGCACCTTCGTCGCGAACACCGTCGATCCCTTCACGTATCCGTCGGATCCGCGCATCAATATGGGCGACACGCAGCGCGACGAGCACTTCGGGCTGCTGACGTCGGTCGGCGCGAACCGGATCCTCGTCGCGGCGGGGCAGAATCCGCCGGTCTACTATTTCTTCCACTTCAACGCGGCCAACGGCTACGTCGCGATTCCGGACGGATCGATCCCCGGGCCCGCGTTCAACACGACCCGGCGCGTGTCGGCCGGCTTCAGCCTCGACAGCAACGGCGGCGTATGGGCCGGCCTCGACAAGACCGGCGCCATTTATCACTATCCGCTGGCCGGTTTCGATGCGAGCGGCAAGCCGTCATGGGGGCCCGGCGTGCCGACGCCGGTGCCGGCCAGCATCCAGCCGCTCACGCGCATCGTCTATCTCGCCGACAGCGACACGATGGTGCTCGCGCAGGGCGTCGTCGGCAGTACCGACTGGACGTCGATCGGCACGCGCATCGAGGTGTATCACGGCTGGCGCGCGGGCAACACGATGAAGCCGAACCCGGTGATCACGCTGCCGCACAGCGGCGCGAAGTCGATCGATGCGGCCGGCAACCACCTGTTCGTCGGCTACTGGTTCAGCAGCAGCGGGCCGCTGTGGCCGAACATCGACGCATTCAATCTCGACACCGGCAATCTCGACACGACGCTCGTCAACGCGAGCCCGGCGACCGTGGATACCAGCAGCGCGATCGATGCGATGTACAGCGTGCGCGCATACCGTCGTGCGAACGGCGAGTACGTGGTGACGAAGAACAACGTGAAAGGGAACAGCATCACCGTTTACCGGTGGACGCCTTGAGGGCGAGGCCTCAAGGCCACGATGACACCACGATGGCTGTCATCGAAGTGCCTTCGCTGTAACGATGTGTAAGAAGCCGGCCCGCAACGGAGCCGGTCATCCGCTTGACATTGGGCGGCGATGTAATGCAGGCACGTCGGCGATCGTCGACGCAATGCACTCGATCGATTGGCAAGAGCCCTCGCCGCCGTGCGACATGGGCAGACAACGCCAGGATCATGCCGGACACGTCAGACGGTAATCGCCCCATCAGTACAGAGGATTCCTATGAAAAATAGCCAGGTCAAGCGCGCGCTCCGACTCGGAGCCGTCATGTCGGCCGTGTTGCTTGCGTCGCACGCGCATGCGGACGGTTTCGACGCCGCCGATGCCGCCCGCGTGCCGAGCGGTCAGTTCGTCACGCCGCTCGCCGTGCGCGGCGCAGTCCAGCAATTCCTGAATCCGGGACTGCCGGCCTATCCGCATTTCGTCGCGGGAGAAGCCGTGCGCTCGCAACTGAGCCCGGACGGCAAGACGCTGGCGATCATCACCGCCGGCCAGAACTCGCTGTACAAGCCGGACGGTTCGGTCGACACCGCGGCCTCGACGCAATTCATCTTCCTGTACGACGTCGCGGGCGCGAACAAGACGCGCCCGGTGCTCAGGCAGGTGCTTCAGCAGACCAACGCGTTCGTCGGCCTGGCGTTTTCGCATGACGGGAGCACGCTCTATGCGACCGGCGGCAGCGACGATGCGGTCTACGTCTACGCGCAGCAGGGCGGCGCATGGGCGCTGTCGACGACGATCGCGCTCGGCCACGCCGGCAAGGGCGTCGGCATTCGCGTGCAGCCGAACGCGGCCGGGCTCGCGCTGTCGGCCGACGGCAAGACGCTCGTCGTCGCGAACAACTACAACGACTCGATCAGCGTGATCGATACCGCGACCCGCAACGTGCGCTACGAGCACGACCTGCGGCCGTTCTTCTCCGGCAACGAAGGCCGCAGCGGCGACGCCGGCGGCACGTTCCCGTTCGCGGTCGTGATGAAGGGCAACGGCGTCGCGTACGTGTCGTCGGATCGCGATCGCGAGATCGTCGCGATCGACGTGTCGTCGCCGTCGCGCGGCCGCCTGCTCAAGCGCATCAAGCTGGACGGCAATGCGCTCGGCATGACGCTCGACGCGTCGCAATCGAGGCTGTTCGTCGCGCAGGACAACGCCGACCAGGTCGCGGTGATCGATACGAACACCAACGCGGTCGTGACCCGGATCGACGCGCGCGCGCCGGCCGGCGTGCTGGCGCACGGCCAGGCGCACACGGGCGCGGCGACGTACGCGGTCACGCTGTCGCGCGATGGCCGCACGCTGTATGCGACCAATGCCGGCGCGAACGAAATCGCCGTGATCCCGCTCGTCGGCGAGCGCGCGTATCGCGTCACCGGCCTGATTCCGACCGCGTTCGAGCCGCACGACGTGA
Organism: Burkholderia sp. BCC1998; assembly: GCF_905339875.1. Lineage (NCBI taxonomy): Bacteria > Pseudomonadati > Pseudomonadota > Betaproteobacteria > Burkholderiales > Burkholderiaceae > Burkholderia > Burkholderia sp. BCC1998. The sequence continues at coordinate 61,555 of NZ_CAJPHE010000027.1, read as the reverse complement.
CGTTCAGCGCCGACGGCACGTGGATGTACGTGGTGAACGGCAAGAGCACCACCGGCCCGAACCCGGACCACCTGTTCGGCGCGACGCCGGCGCAGGCCGCCGCGTCGCGCGCGTCGAACGAATACCAGTTCCAGCTCGAGCGCGCGTCGCTCGTGAGCGCGCCGGTACCGGCGGCCCACGAGCTGCCGACGCTGACGCAGCAGGCCGCGCGCAACAACTTCTATCGCCCGGAAGACAACGACAGGGACAACGAAGTGATGGGCTTCCTGCGCCGTCACATCAAGCACGTGATCTACGTCGTGAAGGAGAACCGCACGTTCGACCAGGTGCTCGGCGACATCGGCAACGGCGCCAACGGCGATCCGAAGCTCGCCCAGTTCGGCCGGAACATCACGCCGAACTTCCATCGCCTGGCGAGCCAGTTCGTGACGCTCGACAACTTCATGAACCCGGGCGACGGCAGCATGGACGGCTGGTCGTGGGCGCTGCAGGGGCGCGTCACCAACACCGAGACGATCACCCAGCAGATCAACTACGCGGCGGTCAATCGCGGCCTGTCGTACGAGAGCGAAGGCACGAACCGCAACGTGCCGGTGAACTGGGAGACGGTGCAGCAGCGCGATGCGGCGGCCGGCCCGGCCGGCACCACGAACTACAGCAACGCGGCCGCCGCCCTGCCGGGCGGCGCGGCGAACCTGCTGCCCGGCACCGGCAACCATGCGTCGTCCGACGCGCCGTTCGGCCGCCAGCGCGGCTACATCTTCGACGCGGTGCTGGCCGGCGGCGGCACGGTACGCAACTACGGCTTCCTCGTGAACAACGTCGGCAGCATCGGCACGGCCGCGAACCCGATCGTCGATCCGCGCGCGGCCGGCGTCGTCCAGGCCGCGGCGCTCGACCCGCGGCTCGCGTCGATGACGGACGTGTATTTCCGCGGCTTCGACCAGAACTATCCGGACCAGTGGCGCCTCGACGAGTGGAAACGCGAGTTCGACCAGTACGTCGCGGGCGGCAACCTGCCGACGCTGTCGCTGGTGCGCCTGTCGCACGATCACATGGGGGCGTTCGGCACGGCGCTCGCCGGCGTGAACACGCCGGAGACGCAGCAGGCGGACAACGACCTGGCGGTCGGCCGGCTGGTCGAAGCCGTCGCGAAGAGCCCGTATGCGAACGACACGCTGATCGTCGTGACCGAGGACGACGTGCAGGACGGCCCCGACCACGTGGATTCGCATCGCGGGCCCGCGTACATCGTCGGGCCGTACGTGAAGCAGGGCGCGGTGATCCGGACGCGCTACAGCCAGGTCAATGCGCTGCGCACCATCGAGGACGTGCTCGGCACGCAGCACATGAACCTGAATACCGCGTACCAGCGGCCGATGACCGACGTGTTCGACGTGCACGGCCCGGCGTCGTGGACCTACACGGCCGTCGCGTCGACGGCGCTGAAGGGCACCGGGCTGCGCCTGGCCGACGGGGCGGGCGAGAACCTGCTGCACTACGCGGCCGGGCCGGACGTCACGCCGAAGCATGACGCGGCGTACTGGGCGAAGGTGACGGCGAAGTTCGATTTCGACGATGCCGACGAGGTGCCGGCGGATCAGTTCAACCGCGTGTTGTGGAAGGGCATGATGGGATCGCAGCCGTATCCGAAGCTCAGGGGCGTGACGCAGAAGGTGGCGAGCCGCGACGACGACTGATCGTCCGGCTGGACGGTCTGCAAGCGGGCCCTCCCGGCGGGAGGGCCCGTGTTTTTTTGCGAGGTGTGCGGCGGGGGGCTGCGTCGGCGGCGTCCGGTGCGCTACGTGAGTGGCTGGCCGGGCCGCGCGGCGTCATGCGTGCCATATCAGGTTCGCGCTGCTGTCCGTTTCGGAAAGGAGCCGGAACCCGAGCCGTTCGTAGAGGCGCCGCGCCGGGTTGCCGTGCAGCACGCTGAGCGATACGGGCACGGGCTCGCGCGCGGCTTCGCTCAGCAGTTCGCGCAGCACGGCTTCGCCGATGCCTCGGCCCTGTCGCGACGGGAGGATCTGGATCTGGTGGACGTGCCATTCGCCGGCGGCGCGCGTCACCTTCAGCAAGCCGATCGAGTCGGCATCGGCATCCGTGCCTTCGCAGACGATCATCGCATCGTCGAAATTCGCCACGATGCGCTGGTGGTGCGCTGCGTCGTCGGTGGGCGCGCCGACGCGTTGCAGATGCTCGGTCATCGTGAGCCGGCGCAGCCTCAGCAGGAACGGCAGGTCGGCGGCAGACGCCGGGCGCAGGCGGATCGCAGGGGGCATGGTCGGAGCGCGTTCGAGAGCGGGTTCGATGGCATGCAGCGCATGATTCACGAGCGCGGCATGCCGGTCAAAGGCCGGGCAACTGGATTTGCCGCGCGGCCGGACGATGCTCGAGGACGTTCGTGACCTCGTATTCGGTCTTGGCTCCGTCGGCGGTCTGCCACTGCTGTACGCGCACGCTGCAGACGAGTACGTCGCCCTTGCTGAAGCTGATCTGGTTGTTGTCCACGCGCGTCAGGAAATTCGCATCGGTGATCGCGGCGTGGATCGTGGCGGCACCGTCGTAGAGACGCCATTTGTTGTCGTCCTTGAACGCGAGCGACACGATCGAAAACGCCATCTTGCGATGCTCGTCGAGGATCGGTACGTTGGCTTGCTCGGGTACGCGGAACCAGTCGACCTCGTCCCGGGTGACGGTCTCGAACACGTCCGTGTCGGTGCCGGCCGAGAAAATCGTCACGCCGTCGCGCGAAAGCGGCATGAGCGCACGGGTGGTCGCCTCCCGGACACTCACGTCCCGCAGCAGGGTGAGGACGGACAGTTCGATCTCGAGCGTTTCGCCATCGACGTGCAGCACGGCGGTGCGTTCGTTCATCCGAACGCGCTGGATCGGGCGGCCGCGCAACCACTTGAGTACCGCGAACAGGCCCTTTCCGACTTTCGGACCGGCAATGCCGAGCGCGGTCAGAATCGTGACGGCATTGGCGAGTGCCGCGCCTTCGCTGCCGCTCAGCATGTCGCGCATTCTGCCGAGGAGCGAGGTCGCGAGCGTGAAGTCGATGCCGAAGCTGCCGGTCTTGAAGCTGCCCCGGACGTTCACCTGTGGCCGAACCTGGTCTCCGCAGAGCGCCTTGGCCGAGGCCTCGAGCAAGTCGCCGACGGCGAGAAGGGCGGGGGCGAGTTCCCGCACGTCCATTTCGGACGATTCGAGTGCCGGCCCGTCATAGGTGATGCGAAAGTGGCTCATGTCGCCAAGTGTACCGGCCGCGGCGAAGCCGGCCGTGTTTCCGTTGCGGTTGATCATGCCGGATGGGTTGACTCGAAAGGCCATCGACGCGCGAAGCGCAATGCTTTCGTATACCTTTCGAATCATCCTGCGGTCAACCGGATACGTACGATTCTGGCCGTCCGGCCGATGCGTCAAGCCCGCTCACGCGATCCGGTACACACGCATCGCGTTGTCATGCCAGATCGCGCGGCGCGCCGCGTCGTCGAGGTCCGCCATCGCGCGGGCAAACGTGCGCAGCAGCGCCGGATACGACACCCGCAACCCCGCCACCGGAAAATTGCTCGCGAACAGGCAGCGCTGCCAGCCGAATATCGCGATCGTGTCGCGGATGATCCGCGCGTTGTCCGCGTCGTTCCACGCCGCATCGCGCAAGCCGAGTTCGGAGATCTTGACGGTCACGCGCGGCGAGGCGGCGAGCGCTTCCATGCCGCTGCGCCAGCGCGCGAGCCCTGTGTCCGAACGGTCCCACGGCAGCCCGGCATGTTCGAGCACGACGTCGACGCCGGGCGCATCGGCCAGCAGCGCGGCCGCGTCGCCGAGATGCCAGAACGGCACGCGCAGGTCCCAGCTCAGGCCATGCGCGGCCAGGCGTTCCAGCGCGGCCGGCCAGCGCGGGTCGCGCAGCGTGCCGGGCTCGTCGACGGCCGCGTCCGGCGACGCAGCGGTGCGCGGCTTGAACCGCACGCCGCGCACGCGTGGCCATGCGGCCTGTTCGGCGAGCCGCTCGTGCGCGTCGTCGGCCAGCAGGTCGACCCACGCGACGACGGCCGACGGCAACCCGTGCGCGGCCGCGACCTCGTGCAGCCAGCGCGTCTCCGCGAGCGCCTCGTCGCGCGCCCGTTCGGCCTCGACGTGCACGCTCGCGACGAGCGGCGCGCGTTGCGCGGCGTGCCGGTAGTCATCCACGCCGAAATCGCGGCACAGCGCCGCGTAGTCGCCGAACATGAAGTGCGCCGGATCGTACCGGTCCTGCAGCCACGGGTAGTGCGCACCCGCGCCGAGCTGCCAAAGGTGGTGATGCGCGTCGACGAGCGCTGCCGGCATCGCGTCGGGCGGCGGTGCGTCGTCGCGCCGCTCAGCGCGTGCCGGCGAGCACATACGACGCATCCGGTTCGCGCAGCGTCGGCAATGCACCGACGAACCGCCACGCATCGAGATCGAGTTCGCGCACGTAGTCGTCCTGGAACGACACGTACGCGACGCGCCGCGACGGATGGAACGACAGCGCGGTCGGGTTCGCGGGCAGCGCGACGCGTTCGATTTCCTCCAGCTGCCGTGCATCGAACACCGAGATCGACCGCTCGCCGGAATTGGTCAGCAGCAGCAGGTCGCGGCCGTCCGGCGCGGTGGTGCGGTAGATGCGGTTGGGATCGCTGCGGGTCTTCACGCGGCGGCCGCAGGTCATCGTGTCGGTGTCGATCTCGACGAGCGTGTCGTCGCCGCGATTCGCGACGAACAGCGTGCGCTCGTCGCTCGACAGCGCATTGCCTTCGGGACGCGGGCCGGGCATTACCGCACGCGGCGCGACGGTCGCGTCGCGCGGATGGAATTGCGTGACCGTGTTCGACAGCAGGTGCACGCCGTACGCGCGGCTCGCATCGCGCGTGAGCGTCACGAGGTGCGTCTTCACGCCGCCGGACGGCACGGCCATGTTCGGCACGGCCTGCCGGGTCGGCGCGTCGAACACGAGCAGCATGTCGTGCGCCTCGCTCATCGCGTACAGCCGGCCGTCGCGATCGGCCGCCATCCCGTGCGGCCGGTAGTACGGCCACAGGTCGAGCATGCGCGTGTGCGTGCGCTCGACGAGGTCGATCTCGGCGATCCGGTGATCGCCTTCATGGCCGCGCGACCACGCGGTCTCGATCCCGAAGATGCCGACGTACGCGAAGCGGTCGTTCACGTCGACGGTGAACTCGTGCGGGAAGTTCGGCAGCACGATGTGCTTGAGCGCGGCTTTCGTTTCGAGGTCGTAGAAGCTGAAGGTGTGGGCGCATTTCTGCACCAGCAACAGGATGTCGTTCATGGTGTGTCTCCGTTGATTCGTTCGCGTGTGCGCGCGTCGGTGTCGGTGCGTGTCCGGTCAGTCTTCGCAGCGCCTGGGCAGCGTCAGCGCGAGCAGGCCGGCCACCGCGAGCGTGACGGCGAGGCTGTACACGCCGGCGGCCGCGCTCACGTGCTGGGTCAGCACGCCGACCGCATACGGTCCGCAGAAGCCGCCGAGGTTGCCGAGCGCGTTGATCAGGCCGCGCGCGCTGCCGGCCGTCTCGACGCTGCACAGCTTCGGCGGAATCGCCCAGAACACGCCGGCCGCCGCCTGCAGGAAGAAGCCGCAACCGATCAGGAACGCGAACGACACGATCATCGACGCATGCGTGAGCACCGACAGCGCGAGGCACGCGGCAAAGCCGACGAGCGGCAGCAGCACGAACAGGCGACGCTTGCCGGTCCGGTCCGACAAATACGACGTGGCGAACATCCCGATCACCATCGCGACATACGGCAGCATCGCGAGCAGGCCGACCTTGCCCATCCCGCCGTGCGTGAGGTTTTTCAGCAGCGTCGGCAACCACATCGTATAGCCGTAGATGCCGACCTGATAGCAGAAATTGATCGCGATCAGCAGCCAGATCGTCGGGTTGCGCAGTATCGCGCCGAACGACGCGGCGGCCGGCGTGCCGGCGGCCTGCTTGCGCGCCTGTTCGTCGCGCAGCGCGTCGAGGATGTACGCCTTCTCGCGCGGCGACACCCAGCGCGCGGTTTCCGGGCTGTCGTCGGCGAACATCAGCCACGCGAACAGGCACAGCAGCGACAGCGCGCCGGCGCTGTAGAACAGGTGATGCCAGTCGTAAGCAGCGAGGATGAAGCCGGACAGCGGTGCGGTGATCATGCCGGCGAGCGGCACGAACATGATGACCATCGCGTTCGCGCGGCCGCGTTCGCGGTCGGGAAACCAGTGGCTGACCATCGTCAGCACGACCGGCAGCATCCCCCCTTCCGCCACGCCGAGCAGGAAGCGCAGCGCCAAAAGTTGCCACGTATGGGCGACGAGCCCGGTCAGCACCGACAGCACGGCCCAGCTCACGAGCGACCACGCGATGAACTTCTTGCCGCTGCCGAGCGCGGCGCGCCGGCCGCCCGGAATCTGCAGGAACAGGTAGCCGAAGAAGAAGATGCCGCCGGCGAGGCCGGCCATCGTCGCGTCCATGCCGAGTTCGGCGTTCATCCCGCCCGGCATCGCGAACGCGATGTTCACGCGGTCCATGTACGAAACGATGCAGGCGAGCAGCAGCGGCGGAATTACGCGCAGCCAGCGGCGGCGCGGAATGGCATCGCCGGCTTCATAGGCCGGGGTGGCGGGGTTCAGCAAAGTCATGGTGTCTCCGATCCATGTGATGAGCGGCGGCGGCCTTCTGTCGGGCCGCCGTCACGCCGATGCGCAACGCAACGCGCGTTGCGGGTGGTACGAAACGATGGCTAGCGGCCCCAGCGCAGCACGAGCGGATCGAGCCGCCGTGCCGCGTCGAGCAGGCCTGCACGCACCTGCGGATGCAGTTCGGGCCAGGGGGCGCGCGGCCGGTCGCACGCGATCACGCCGCCTTCCTTCAGCAGCGCCTTCGCGGTCAGGAAACCCGACTGGCGGTTCTCGTAGTTGATCAGCGGCAGCCAGCGCGCGTATTGCTCGCACGCTTCGTCGCGGCGTCCGGCGAAATACGCGTCGGTGATGCGGCGGATGCCGTCCGGATAACCGCCGCCCGTCATCGCGCCGGTCGCGCCGGCATCGAGGTCGGCGAGCAGCGTGATGCCTTCCTCGCCGTCCCACGGCCCGTCGATCGCGTCGCCGCCGAGCGCGATCAGCTCGCGCAGCTTCGACGCGGCGCCGGGCGTCTCGATCTTGAAGTACGACACGGCGTCGATCTCGCGCGCGAGCGTCGCGAGCAGCGACGCCGGCAGCGCGACGCCGCTCGCGGGCGCGTCCTGGATCATCAGCGGAATGTCGAGGCCCTCGGCGACTTCGCGGAAGAACGCGCGGATCGATGCGTCGGGCACGCGGAACGTCGCGCCGTGGTACGGCGGCATCACCATCACCATCGCGGCGCCGAGTGCCTGCGCCTGACGGTTGCGTTCCGCGCAGATCCGCGCGCTGAAGTGCGACGTCGTGACGATCACCGGCACGCGGCCGGCGACGTGTTCGAGCGTCGTGCGCGTGATCAGTTCGCGTTCGTCGTCGCCGAGCGCGAACTGCTCCGAGTAGTTCGCGTGAATGCAGATGCCTTGCGAGCCGGCATCGATCATGAAGTCGAGGCAACGGCGCTGGCCGTCGAGGTCGAGCGCGCCGTGCGCGTCGAAGATCGTCGGCGCGACCGGAAAGACGCCCTGGTAGCGTGCGTGCATGGCCGGCCTCACTCGACGATGTCGAACTGGTCGAGGAACTCGGTCTTCAGCGTGAGACCGAGGCCCGGGACGTCGTCGCGCAGCTGCAGGAAGCCGTTCTCGGCCACCGGCTCGCCGTCGAAGATGTAATAGAACAGCTCGTTGCCGACTTCCACGTCGAACATCGGGAAGTACTCGCTCATCGGCGACGCGAGCGTGCTCATCGTCAGGTGATAGTTGTGCATCTGGCCCGCATGCGGAATCACCGGCACGCTGTACGCCTCGCACAGCGCGTTGATCTTGTGCGCCATCGTGATCCCGCCGACGCGGTTCGTGTCGTACTGCACGACCGACACGGCCTTGCGGTCGAGCAGCTGCTTGAAGCCGTACAGCGAGAACTCGTGCTCGCCGCCGGAGATTGGAATGCTCGTCAGCCGGTTCAGCTCCGCGTAGCCGTCGATGTCGTCGGCGATCACCGGCTCCTCGAGCCAGCGCGGCTGGTACTTCTCGAGCTTCGGCAGGATGCGCTTCGCATACTCGAGGTTCCAGCCCATGTAGCACTCGAGCATCAGGTCGTTGTCGTAGCCGATCACCTCGCGGATCGCCGCGACCGACTTCAGGTTCTCCACCACGCCCTGCTGGCCGTGCGCGGGCCCGTAGCCGAAGCGCATCTTGAACGCGCGGAAGCCTTCCTTCAGGTATTGCTGCGCTTCCTCCTGCATCGCCTTCAGGTCGGTGCGGTAGAGCTTCGAGTAGTAGCAGGGGATCTTTTCCTTGGTGCGGCCGCCGAGCAGCTTGAACACCGGCTTGCCGACGCTCTTGCCGAGGATGTCCCAGATCGCGATGTCGACCGCCGAGATCGCCGCCATGCCGATGCCCTTGCGGCCCCATGCGTGGGTCGCGCGGTACATCCGCTGGTTCAGGTACTCGTAGTCCCACGGGTCCTGGCCGATCACGAGCGGCGCGAGGTACTGGTCGATGATCGCCTTCGCGACGTGCGGCGCGAGCGCGACGTTGCCGAGGCCGACGATGCCGTCGTCGGTCTCGACTTCCACGACCGTCCACGCATGGAAGCGGAACGTGCTCATGGTTTCCTGCGGCGCGTACAGCAGGTCCATCGCGTTCGAGCAGAAGTTGCCCTGCGGCGGAACGGTCTTGCCTTTCCACTGGAATACGCGGGCGCGCACGGAGCGGATCTTCATGTTGGTGTCTCCTGGAATCGATGTTGTCGTGTGTGTGTCGTGTGCGGCGGGCGCGCGAGCGTCACGCCGAAACGGTGCGGGTGCGGCGCGCGGCGCCCATGCGGCACGCGATCTGCAGCGCCTGCCAGGTCGCGCCGACGTCGGCCGTGCCGCGGCCCGCGATGTCGTACGCGGTGCCGTGCGCGGGCGTCGTGATCGGCACGGGCAGCCCGCCCTGCACGGTCACGCCGCGCGAGAAGCCGAGCAGCTTGATCGCGATCTGCCCCTGGTCGTGGTACATCGTGACGATCGCCTGGTAGTCGCCGGCCTGCGCCTTCAGGAAGATCGTGTCGGCGGGGAACGGGCCGTGGAACGGCGCGTCGGTCGGCCAGTCGCGCGACTGCAGCTTGCGCACGGCCGGCTCGATGATGTCGACTTCCTCGCGGCCGCAGCTGCCGCCGTCGCCGCCGTGCGGGTTGAACGCGGCGATCGCGACCTTCGGCGCCGCGACGCCGTTCGCGAGCAGCGACCGGTAGATCAGTTCGGATGCCTGTTCGATTCGCTCGACACTCAGCTGGGCCGCCGCATCCTTCAGCGGAATATGCGACGAGATGCGCGCGGTCCACAGCTCGCCGAGCGTGTTGAATTCGCAGAAGTAGCCGGTCACGCCGAGCGCGGCGGCGAAGTGGTGCAGCTCGTCGTCGTGCCGGAGCCCGCCGAGCTTCATCGCGTACTTGTTCAGCGGCGCGAAGCAGATCGCGTCGATGTCGCCGGCGAGCGCGGCGTCGAGGCAGCGGTCGAGCACGGTCAGCGTCGAGCGGCCGCCGGCCGCGCCGGGCTGGCCGACGGTGACCTGCGCGCGATCGATCGTGTCGAGCGCGACGAACGCGGCGCGCGCGGTGGACGGCCGGCCGCGCACGGCGGCGAGCGATGCGACGGGTTCGACGTCGACCGTCACGCCGGCGACGCGCTGGCCGGCTTCCCACAGCCAGCGGTCGCCGATCAGCACGAGGTTCGCGCGGGCGGTCGCGTCGGGCCGCGCGAGCAGTTTCGCGATCAGTTCGGCGCCGATGCCGGCGGGGTCGCCGAGGGTCAGCGCGACGACGGGCAGTGAAGCGGCGGGCAGTGCAGCGGCGGGCACGGCGGCGGCGGTCGTCATGCGGCGTCTCCGTGGCGGGCGGCGGGCGGTTGCGTGTTCATGCGGTGTCTCCGGTGGCGGCGCGTGGCCGTTGGTGTATGGGGTTCATGCTAGGTAGACGGAATGAGTCGGTAAATTGAAAACTCTTGATGAATCGATAACCTGGAGTAATCGAAATGGGCTCGATCGATCGACGAGACTCGACTCCCCAATTGCTGAACCGGCTGCGGATGCGGCAGATCGCGCTGCTGCTCGCGGTGGATGAATGCTCGACGCTGCGCGCGGCCGCCGGGCAGCTCGGCCTCACACAGCCGGCCGCGACGAAGATGCTGGCCGAACTGGAAAGCGCGCTCGGCCAGCGCCTCTTCGATCGCGTCGGGCGCGGGCTCGTGCTGAACCCGGCCGGCGAGCGCGTGCTCGGCTATTTCCGCGGGATTCGCGGCAGCATGGAGGCGCTCAATCGCGAGCTCGGCGAGCTGCAGCTCGGCAGCGCGGGGCGGCTCGCGATCGGCAGCATCATGGCGGCGTCGCCGGGGCGGCTCACCGAGGCGCTGGTGCAGCTGAAGGCGCGCTATCCGCTGCTGGCGATCGACATCGCGGTCGATACCAGCGACCGGCTGATGCCGCAGTTGCGCGAAGGCGTGCTCGAGGTGGTGATCGGCCGCAACGTCGGCACCGATTGCGACTTCCGCGTGGTGGACGACGAGGCGCTCGCGATCATCGCGGGCCGCGACCATCCGCTCGCGGGCGCGGGGCCGGTCGACTTCGACGCGCTGCTCGATTACACGTGGATCCTGCAGCCGGCCGGCAGCCCGGCGCGCGAGGTGGTCGAGCGCGAGTTCCGCGCGCGTCACCAGCCGATGCCGCGCGGGCTCGTCGAAACGGGGTCGATCCTCACGACGATGAACCTCGTCGACCGTTCGCGGATGCTCGGCGTGATTCCGTTGACCGTTGCGCAGCGCAACGCGGCGCACGGGCTGGTTGCGATCCTCGATTACGAACTCGACCAGAAGCTGCCGTCGTATGGCAGCCTCGTGCGGCGTGATCGGCCGCTGAGCATTCCCGCGCAGCAGTTTCTCGCGCTGTTCCATCGGGAAAGCGGGCAGGGCGCGGGCGATTGATGGAAGGCGGGGTGGTTATGGTGCGGCGTCACGCGCCGGCGAGCTTCGCTCGCGGTGCGTGACGACGGCGATCAGGGCAGGTCGGGACAATCCACGCCGAGCCGGACCAAGCCAAATACCGCGCGGCGCACCGCCGCCACCCCGCTTCAGCGTGCCGACGGCGCGGCCGGCGCTTCGGCGAGCGACGGCGTCGATGCCGACAACGCGCGATCCGGCCGGATCCGCAGCGCGGCGACGATGCCGATCAGCAGCATCGCGACCGACCCGACGAACGGCACCGTCCAGCTTCCGGTGTGGTCGACGAGATAGCCGAACAGGATCGGCGACAGGATCCCCGCGATCGCGGAACCCGCATTCATCATCCCGCTCGCGATGCCCGCGTGCGTCGGCGCGATGTCGCTCGGCACGGCCCAGATCGGCCCGATCGTCAGTTCGAGGCACAGGAACGACCCGGACAGGCACAGCGCGATGCCGGCCGTCGAATGCACGAACGCGAGCGGCAGCATGCAGGCGAGCGCGCCGGTGAAGCTCGCGACGATCACGCTCTGGCGCGAAAGCGCGAGGTTGCCGGTCTTGCGGTAGATGCGGTCGCACAGCCAGCCGCCGAGCGTGTCGCCGACGACGCCCGCGAAGAACACGCCGGACGCGAACAGCGCGGTGGACTTCAGGTCGAGGCCCTTGCCGTTCAGGAAGAACGTCGGCAGCCACGTGAAGAACAGCCAGGCGGTCCAGCCGTAGCAGAAGTACACGAAGATCGTCGGCGCCATCCGGCGGAACAGCGGCCCCCACGGCGTCGGACCCGGTGCCGGTGCCGGCCGGGCGGCGATGGTGGCGGCGGCGGTGGCGCGTGCGCGGTGCGCGTCGTGGTCGCCGCTGCCGCCGACCGGATACTCGCGAAAGCCGACGATCCACCACACGAGCCACACCAGCGTCACCGCGCCGATCACGAAGAACGCCGCGCGCCACGACAGCCACGTCATCAGCGCGGCGACGATCGGCGGCGTGACCGCGTTGCCGAGCCGCGAGAACGAATGCGTGAAGCCCTGCACGACGCCGCGCCGTTCGCGCGTGAACCAGTGCGTGATCGCGCGGGCCTGCGCGGGCAGCGTCGCGCCTTCGCCGATCCCGAGCAGCAGGCGCGCGGCGAACAGCAGCGCGAGGCTGTGCACGAGCCCGGTCATGAAGGTCGACGCGACCCAGATCAGCCCGCAGCCGATCAGCGTGATGCGGGCGCCGAAGCGGTCGGCGATCCAGCCGCCGAAGATCTGGCAGATCGCGTACGAATACGCGAACGCGGAGAACGCGATGCCGAGTTCGGTGTTCGACAGCCCGAGTTCGGCCTTGATCGCACCGGCCGCGGTCGCGAGGTTCACGCGGTCGACGTAGAGGATGAACGAAAGCGCGCACAGCAGCCACAGCGTGTGGCGTCGTTGACGGTGATCGGTCGGCATGTGTCTCACTCCATTCTCGTGCGCGTCGTTGCAATGACGCCGCGTTCACTGGCCGGACCAGCATCGCGCGCCGGAGGAGGCATCGTCTACTGAATCTTTTCGATCAATCGATAACCTGCGGTGTTCGGTTTCGCCGCATTCGGGTGCCGGCTCGGGGCGCCGTGCGGGTTTTCCACGAACGGTTGCGGCATGATGCGGGATGGCCGCGCACGGACACGACGCACGGCATGGGTCGAACGCGTTTCGACGCCGGTGCCGTCATGATGCAGTGACGCGGCGCAATCGCACAGTCGGGAATGGACGGACATGGAACAACGACTTTCACGCCACCGGGACAACCGCTTCTGGCAACTCCAGCCGGTGAAATGGTGGATCCAGGGGCACGGCCGCGACGGCTATTCGTTCCGGCTGCTGCTGATTCCGCTGCTTGCCGTGTTCGTGCTCGAGTTCGTGTGCGTGATGCTCGACGCGCTGTTCAGCGCGCTCATCGTGAGCGGTGCGATGACGCTGTTCCTCGGGATCGCCGGGTATTACGGCGCGAAGCGCGAATGGCTGGTGCCGTCCGCGCCGGCGCGCGCGCTCGTGAAGGCGCGTACCAAGCAGGCGGCCGAGCGCTTCTCGTCGCTCGGCGCGGGCGCGACGGTGCTCGCGATCTTCGTCAGCGCGACCTCGCTGTCGCGCGTGCTGTCGGGCCAGCCGGTGCTGGACAGCGCGTCGAAGGACACGGTGTCGATCTTCATCGCGCTCGTGTTCCTGCCGGTGTACGTGTCCGGCGCGGTGCGCAAGCTCGCGATCGCGCGGGTCGAGGAGCTGGAAGCGCTGCGTCAGGTGAGCGCCGGCACGCGGCTGAAGTTCGACCGGGCCGGCGCGGTGCGTGCAGTCGTCGTGAAGGGGCCGGCCGGGCAATCGACGGTGTCGGTCGCGGAGTACACGCTGCTGGAATTCGAGCCGCCGCTCGAACGCGTGGGGCTTGACCCGAACGCGTGACGAACAAGGCTGCGCGTGCAGCCATTCGATGCAATGGCCCGGCGGGCGGGGCTCCGGGCCGGATCAGTCGCTTGCGCCCGGAAGCGGGTTCGACGGCGCGGCCGACTGCGCCGGAAAGCGCCGTTCATCGGGTGTCGGCTCGAGATGGTCGGGCCAATACACCTCGAACCGCGTGCCGCCGCCGGCCGCCGGCGTGCAGACGGCCTCGCCGCGATGCGCATGGGCGATCGCCGCGACGACCGCGAGCCCGAGGCCGCTGCCGCCGGGCTGCGCATCGTCGACGCGCCGGAACGCCTTGAACACGTGCGGCGCGAAGTCGGCCGGAATGCCGGGGCCGTCGTCCTCGACCCGCAGCCGGCACATCCCGCCCTCGATGCGCGTCTCGATCCGGATCGCACCGGGCACCGCATGGCGGCGCGCATTTTCCAGCAGCGCGAGCAGCGCCTGACGGATCCGCACCGGGTCGCAGCGCATCGGCCGCGCGTCGAGATCGAGCACCGGATGCTGGCCGGCGGCCTGCAGCGCGTGCGCGAACACGTCGACGACCGCGCGGATGTCCGCCGCTAGATCGGCTTCGCGGATCTCGATGCTCAGGTGGCCGCTGTCGGCGAGACTGACCACGCGCAGATCCTCGATCAGCCGCGTGAGCCCTTCCACTTGCGTGAGCAGGCTGCGGAACTGCGCTTCGCTCGGCGTGAACACGCCTTCGGCGAGCCCCTGCAGGCGGCCGCGCAGCACCGTGACCGGCGTGCGCAGTTCGTGCGCGATCGCGGCGTTCCAGAAGGTCTGTTCGTCGGTCACGCGCTGCAGCTCGCTCGCGAGCGCATTGAAATTGTCGGCGAGCAGCGCCGCTTCGTGCAGCGAACGATCGCCGGCGACGGCACGCGCGCCGAGATCGCCGCGCACGACGCGGCGGATGCTGTCGGTCACCGAGTTCAGCGGCACGAGGATGCGGCGCGCCAGGTGGATCGCGACGACGACCGACAGCACGAGCCCGACCGCCGTGGTGGCGATCAGCCACACCCATTCCGGGCCGGTCGGGATCCAGTTCGTCTGCTCGAACGACGCGGGCTGGTACAGGTACAGCAGGTAGTAGAACCCGTAGGCCGTCAGCACGACCAGCAGCGTCACCGCGAACGCCATCGCGCCCATCGTCAGCGCGATCTGCCGGCTCAATCCGTCGAGCTTCACTCGCCGCTCCACAGCTTGTAGCCGACGCCGCGCACGCTGACGGGCACGCCGTTGATGCCGAGATCGTCGAGTTTCTTGCGCAGCTTGCTGACGTGGCTGTCCACCGTGCGTTCGAGCGTGTCGCCTTCCGGCAGGCAGGTGGCCATCAGCTCGGCACGGCTGAACACGCGCCGCGGCGCGCGGGCGAGCTGCGCGAGCAGCTTGAATTCGGTGAGCGTCAGCACGAGCGTGTGCCGCGTGCCGTCGACCTCGACCGTCGCTTCGTGATGCTCGAGATCGATCTCGAACGGGGCCGCGCGCAGCACGCGCTGTTCTTCCTGGCGCGAGCCGGCCATCGAGCGGCGCAGCACGGCCTGCGCGCGCGCGACGACTTCGGCGGGGTTGAACGGCTTGACCACGTAGTCGTCTGCGCCGATGCGCAGGCCGGTCAGCTTGTCGATGTCCTGGTCGAGCGCGGTCAGCATGATGACCGGTGTATCGCCGCGATGGCGAATCTCGGCGAGGACTTTCCAGCCGTCGACGTGCGGCATCTGCACGTCGAGCAGCACGAGGTCGGGCTTCAGCGACAGGTGCAGTTCGAGCGCGCGGCGGCCGTCGGCCGCGTGCACGGTGCGCAGGCCGCTGCGCGCGAAATACGCGGTGAGGATCTCGGCGATCTCGGGTTCGTCCTCGGCGATCAGGACGAGCGCCTGGCCGGCGCCGGGAGAGGAGGAAATATCGGACATGGCCGCTTGTTCAGGTGCATCGGGGTTCCATCGAATCGCAATACTACCGTACCGCCCATGCCGTCGACCGGAGCCGGGAAACGGGCCGGCCCGGGCCGGCCATGCCGGCTGTCCGGCGCCTTTCAGGACGGCTGCCATCGATCGCGCGACAGGGGAATACCCTGTCTTTTTTTCTCGATCCTGTTTTATGTATCATGACCTATCTTTTGCAACATTTACTAATTAAGCGAGCCGACGAATCCTTATCGTGACGGGGACCTTCGGCACGCGGCGAGGCAGGCGTACGCACCGGCCTCGACGCATTCGGTCGTCGGATTTCGCGCGGACGAAAGTCGCGTGCCGCCGGGCACGCGGTCGTTCGCGCCCTTTTGCAGGCAGGAACCCAACCATCATGTCCAGCAAGTCATCCTCCCGCGGGTCGGCCGACCCGCAGCGCAGGCAGTGGCTGAAGATCGCCGGCGCGTCCGTCGCGGCCGGCGGCCTGGCGCTCGGCGCGGCGCGCGCCGGTGCCGATACCGCACCGGTCGCCGGCACCGACGGCGACGTGCTCGACGTCGCGATCGTCGGCGCCGGGCTCGCCGGGCTGACCGCCGCGCGCGACCTGCGCTACGCGGGCTGCGAATCCTTCGTCGTGCTCGAGGCGCGCGATCGGGTCGGCGGCCGCACGCTCAACTACGACATCGGCGGCGGCCATGTGTCGGAAGTCGGCGGCCAGTGGATCGGCCCGGGTCAGACGGCCGTCGCGGATCTCGCCCGCGAACTGGAAGTCGGCACGTTTCCGAGCTACTACGCGGGCAAGACGGTCATCCTCGGCGGCGACGGCCGCGCCGAGATCGACCTGGACGGCACGTTCGGCACCGACGAGGCCGTCGCCGCGAAGCTGAGCCGGCTGTCGCGCGACGTGCCGTCGGGCGCGCCGTGGACGTCGCCGAAGGCGGCCGAACTCGACCGGCTGTCGGTCGGCGACTGGCTCGCGCAGCAGGGCATCAAGCCCGAGGACCGGATGGGCTGGAACGCGTCGATCTCGCTGTCGGGCGGCACCGCGCCGGCGAAGATGGGGCTGCTGCATTTCCTGTCGATGATCAACTCCGCCGCTTGCGATTACGCGCAGCTCGACTCGATCCGGCAGAGCGCGCAGGAAACCCGCTTCGTCGGCGGCTCGCAGATTCTCAGCATCCGGATGGCGCAACAGCTCGGCGACAAGGTGCGGCTCTCGTCGCCGGTGCGCCGGATCGTCGGCTGGGATCGCGCCGTCGTCACGCTGCAGACGGATCGCGGCACGGTGCGCGCGCGCAAGGTCGTGATGGCGCTGCACCCGGCGCTGTGCCAGCAGGTGCAGTTCGATCCGCCGCTGCCCGACAAGCGCGGCGCGCTGCAGCGCGCATGGCCCGCGCATTCGCCGGCGCGCAAGACGGCGATGGTCTATCGCCGCCCGTTCTGGCGCGACAAGGGCCTGAACGGCCACATCTTCCAGACCGACGGGCCGATCTTCTGGGCCTACGACAACTCGCCGCCGGGCGGCGAGATCGGCGTGATCAACGCGTTCGTGCGCAATGCGCTGATGCCGTCGGACCCGCAGGCCGCGAAGCAGATGCACATGGACCTCTATGCGCAGGCGTGGGGCGACGACGCGCGTGCGCCGGTGTCGTACCACGATCGCGACTGGGGGCTCGCCGACCCGTGGACGATCACCTGCGTATCGGCGATTCCGCCCGGCTTCTGGACCGCGCACGGCGACGCGCTGCGCGCGCCGTGCGGCAACCTGATCTGGTCGGGCACCGAGACCGCGAACATCTGGGCCGGCTACATGGACGGCGCGGTGCGCTCGGGCCACCAGGCCGCGCTTCAGGCGCTCAATGCACTGCGTCGCGCGTAGGAGACCGAAGATGAAGAAACGCATGCTGCTGCTCGCCGCGCTCGTGATCGCCGGCGTGCTCCTGGCCGTCTACGGCCCCGCGCTGCTCGGCTTCTATCGCCTGCAGCGCCATGTCGATACGACGACGCAGGCCGACGACGCCGACGGCGGCCCGTGGCCACGCACGACCGACGTCTGCATGGGCTGTCACGGCGTGAAGGGCACGTCGCTGAGCGACGCGTATCCGAGCCTCGCCGGCCAGCCCGCACCCTACGTGGTCGCCCAGCTTCACGCATTCGCGAGCGGACGACGCGCGAACCCGACGATGGCACCGCTCGCGATGACGATGAGCGACGCCGAGATCGCGCGACTGGCCGACTACTACGCGAAGCAGGCGCCGCAGGACAACCGCTATTTCAAGCCGGACGCGCGGCTGCGCGCGAAGGGCGAGCAACTGGTGACGGGCGGCGCGTGCGTCGCTTGCCACGGCGCGCGGCTGACCGGCCAGGCGCAGTTTCCGCGGCTCGCGGGGCAGGGCGCCGACTACCTGCGCGCGCAACTCGACGCATTCGCGAACGGTGTCCGTATCGAGGCCACCGGCACGATGCAGCGCGTCGCGCAGGCGATGTCGGCGGACGATCGGGCGGCGGTCGCGACCTATCTCGCGAGCCTCGGTCCCGGCAAACGGTGAATCAACGTCAACGGCAGCAATCGACCTCGGGAGTTCGAACCATGGATCACAGATCACTTGTCCTTTGTCTTGCCAGCGCGACGCTTGCGGCGACGACCGGCGTGTACGGCTTCAAGTTCGTCCGCAAGCGCAACTTCCTGCTCGGCTTCGAGTGGTGGATCGTGACAATCTCGGCATCCAATGCCGTGATCTTCTTCGCGACCGAATCGCCGGTGTCGTACTTCGTTTCGCACTTCCTCGACGCGTTCTCGCGCGGGTTCGGGATGCCGGTGATCGCGGTCGCGGGCCTGATGGCCGTCACGCACGGCTACCGGCCATCGGTGCGGCAGGACGTGACGCTGTTCGTGCTCGCGACGCTCGGGACGATTGCGCTCGTGGCCGGCGCGTTGCAGCACGCGCTGCCGTACTTCTACGTGACGATGTGGACACTGATGTCGATCTATCTCGCGGGTTTCGTGTTGCGGCTCGT
This sequence comes from Burkholderia sp. BCC1998, assembly GCF_905339875.1. Classification (NCBI taxonomy): domain Bacteria; kingdom Pseudomonadati; phylum Pseudomonadota; class Betaproteobacteria; order Burkholderiales; family Burkholderiaceae; genus Burkholderia; species Burkholderia sp. BCC1998. The sequence continues at coordinate 43,084 of NZ_CAJPHE010000027.1, read as the reverse complement.
GCGTGCCGGCCACGCGTTCCATGCGCTGACGACGACGATCGCGCTCGTCGCTTCGCTGGCGATCGCGTGCATCTACGACTTCTACAAGATCCCGGGCGAGGAAACCAACGTCGTGTTCAATTTCTACGTGCTGGCATTGCTCACCTGGTCGTACCTGACCGCCGCGCTCTATTACGCGTATTGCGCACTTGAGCGCGACGCCGGACGCGGCACGGCGAGCGCAAACGTATTGTCGTATCCGAAATGAGTAGTTGTGCAAAGGAAGCGCTGACGGCTCGCGATGTGCGGCGGGCCGGCCGCGACGCTCATGGAGCGTACGGATGGCCCCGGCTCGCCTGACCCGCGCGCAGCGGCGCGATGCGACGCGCGAACGCCTGCTCGGCGCCGCGCGTGTGATTTTCGCGCAGAAGGGCCATGCGGCCGCGAGCGTCGAGGACATCGCGGCGGCGGCCGGGCATACGCGCGGTGCGTTCTATGCACACTTTGGCAGCAAGACGGAGATGCTGTTCGAATTGCTGCGGCGCGATCACGACGACACCGCGACCGCGCTGCAACGGCTCGCCGGATTGCCGGCGGGTTCGGCCGAGGACGCGCAACGCGCGATGCTCGCGTACTGGCGGCCGGGTGCCGCGCGGCACGCGTCGCGGCTGATGTGGCTGGAGGCGCAGTTGCAGGCGGCGCGCGATCCGGCATTCCGCGCGCAGTTCGGCGCGTTACTGCGCGAGCGGCAGGCGCTCGCGACCGCGTGCATCGACGCGTTCGCGGCGCGCGCCGGCGTGTCGCTGGCGCTGCCTTCGCCGGTGCTGGCGCTCGGCCTGACCGCGCTGGGCGACGGCATGCAGTCATGCTGTGCGGCCGACGGGCGGCGCAACGCCGACACGCTGGCCGATGCGGCGCTGGTCGGTTTCCTCACGCACGCGGTGTTCGGCCGCGGGTGCGAATGACGTAACGGCGAAGCGCCGGGCGCGCTTCGTCGCCGGGTTGTATGACGGCTGAAAGCGGTTTGTCATGGCGGAGCGGCCAGCCGTCGTGACGGACCCGCGAACATGCAGACGAAACAGGGAATACCCCGTCTTTTTCTTTTCTTTATTTTTGTCATGATGACCTAACATTGTCACCATGTTCTACTGAAGGCGTCGGCAGTGAGCGATCGCTGGCCGGCAGTGGTTGGACGAATCAGGAGATCTACGATGGATGCACTCATGCGCAAGGCCTTTTTCGAGGACGGCGCGGTTCTCGTCGAAGGCGCACTCGACGCGGCGCAGCTCGCGCAATGCCGCGCGGTGTTCGACTGGGGGATGGAGAACCCGGGGCCGATGGCAGCGGCGTTGCTCGACGGCACCGAATACCGGTCGCACAACGACAACGCGAACCCGTATGCGAAGGCGCGGCTCGACGAACTGGTCGCCACGCTGCCGTTCGGGAAACTGTTCGCCGACCTGTGGGGCTCGAAGCACGTGTGGTACTTCGCCGAGGAGCTGTTCATGAAGGCCGGCGGCAAGAGCGCACGCTCGCCGTGGCACCAGGACACGTCGTACCTGCCGTGGCAAGGCATGCACTTCGGCAATGCGTGGATCAGCTTCGAGCACGTGCCGAAGCGCAACGCGCTGGAGATCGTGCGCGGCTCGCATCACGGCGTGCGCCATGACGGCACCACGTTCCAGAACGCCGAGGACCCGACCGACCCGCTGCATGGCGGCGACGTGTGGCCGCGCCTGCCGAACATCGAGGCGGAGCGGCGCGTGGCGCCCGATGCGTACGACATCGTGTCGTGGGAAACCAAGCCGGGCGACGTGCTGCTGCTGCATCCGGGCGTGCTGCACGGCGGCGGCGCGGTCGATGCCGCGTTCCCCGATCGCCACACGCTCGTGCTGCGCTTCTTCGGCGACGACGCCGTGTTCAGCCCGCTGCCCGATGAAAGCCGCTCGGGCTTCACGCCGGCCGGCGTGCTGTTCGTCGAGGAACTCGCCGGGCTGAAGGCCGGCGACCCGTTCCGCGCACCGTGTTTCCGTCAACTCGTCTGAGCAAGGAGTTTTTCATCATGTCAGCCAACCCGAAGCGGCAATCGATCGTTCCGCCTCCGTTCCAGCCTTGGTACGACGCGTACCACTTCTCGCCGGCCACGCGCGTCGGCGACACGATCTGGGTGTCGGGCCAGGTCGGTCTCGACGCGCAGATGCAGCCGGCGGACGGCGTGGCGGCGCAGGCGCGGATCGCATTCGAGAGCCTGAAGATGATTCTCGAAGCGGCCGGCGCGAGCCTCGCCGACGTCGTCGAACTGACGACCTTCCACACCGATCTTCAGCAGGACACGCAGGGCTTCGCGGCAGTCAAGGACGTGTATTTCCCGACCCGCTATCCGTCCTGGACGGCAGTCGGCGTGTCGCAACTGGCGCTGCCGGGGCTGTGCGTCGAAGTGCGTGCGGTCGCGGTGGCCGGGTCGGGCAAGGACTGAACCCGGCGGCAGCACGTGATTCCTTCTCGACGAGCGTGCATCATGAATCGCAGTCCTGAGGAATGACGAAATCGTATCGAAACAGGCAGGCGGCCGGCCGTCATCGCGGCCGGCCGCCATCAGGGAGCGACGCGATCGTCGGGTGACGAGCGCGGGCGGAGTGAATGCGCGGGGCCCGTGACGGGCAAACGAACGCGCGGTGGGAAGGAGAACCATGATGATCAAGCATCGATTCTGGGCCGTGTCCGCACTCGCGGCCGCTGCATGTCTCGCGATCGGCACGGCCGTCGCGGCGGACGACCTGACGCCGGCGGGCGCCGATCGATCGGCGAGCAAGGACGGCACGGTGCCGGCCTACGCCGGCAAGCAGTCGCCCGACGCGGGCTGGGAGTGGGGCAAGGTACGCGCCGATTTCTGGAAGCACCGCAACGAGAAGCCGCTGTATTCGATCGACGCGGCGAACGTCGACAAGTACGCGGACAAGCTGTCGCCCGGGCAGGTCGCGCTGATCAAGCAGAAGAAGGGCTACCGGATGGACGTCTATCCGTCCCATCGCGAATGCCAGCTGCCGGACGCCGTCGAGCAGAATTCGAAGGCGAACCTCGCGGCCGCGAAGCTCGGCCCGGCCGGCGAGACGCTCGGATCGGCCGTGCTGCCGGGCGTGCCGTTCCCGCAACCGAAGAGCGGGATCGAGGCGATCCTCAACTACGAGATGCGCTATCGCGGCGAAGGCGTCGACTGGGCGCAGATGGCGACGACCGTGTCGCCGCGTCCGGGCAGCAGCGAATGGATCGACGCGGTCGGCCCGCAGACGTACTACTTCCCGTCGGGCAAGCTCGGCAAGCTGTCGCCGCAGGACGTCGACCAGTTGAGCGCGGCCGTGTACTTCCAGATGAATTCGCCGGCCGCGCTGGCCGGCCAGGCATTCGTGCAGCGCCAGTACTTCGACAAGGCATCTGAGACGTACTACTACTTCCCCGGCCAGCGCCGCGTGCGCCGCATGCCGGCCTATACGCACGATGCGCCGCTGATCGGCTTCGAGAACCAGTACCTGATCGACGAAGGCAACATGATCAACGGCGCGCTCGACCGCTTCAACTGGAAGCTGGTCGGCAAGAAGGAAATGATCGTCCCGTACAACGCGTTCGGCCTGTACAAGTTCAAGAGCAAGCTGCACGACGTCGCGACGCCGGACGGCATCGCGGCCGCGAGCCGGCGCTACGAGACGCACCGCGTGTGGGTGGTCGAGGCGACGCTCAAGCCGAGCGCGCGGCACGTCGCATCGAAGAAGACCTTCTATCTCGACGAGGACAGCTGGCTCGCGCTGGTCGGCGAGGACTACGACGCGCAGGGCAAGCTGTGGAAGGTGCGGGAGAGCTATCCGATCCCGGTCTGGGAGCTGGGCGGCACCTGCGACAACGAACCGCTCGCGCAGTACGACATGAACAACGGCCGCTACGTGCTCGATGCGACGTCGATCGGGCAGGGCAAGGACGTCCGCTGGCTCGAGCACGCCGACGATCCGCGCTTCAAGCAGGATTTCTACACGGCCGAATCGCTGCGCTCGGTCAGCGAACGGTGATCGCCGTCGACTGACGGACCACAAGGGACCGGCGCGCGCAACGACCGCGCGCCGGCGTCGGACAGGGGCGGAGAATGATCATGGAACCGGCACGATTGGTAAGGAATACTACAGTATCGATTGCGCTCGCGGGTGCCGCGGCGTCGAATGCATACGCTTACGACTTCACGACGGGTATCAACGGCCTGCAGGGCTCGTGGGTCACGAACCTGACGGCGGGCGCGGGGATCCGGACCAAGAGCCCGAGCTGCTCGCTCACCGGCGACCCGAACGCATACGGCTGCGGCGCGGCTGCGAACACCAATCAATGGGGCTACGCGGACAGCGGCGACCTGAACTACCGCAAGGGCCAGCCGTTCAGCACCTATCTCAGCGCGACCAGCGAACTGCTGCTGAAGATGCCGAGCGAAGGGCTGAAGTTCATGGTGCGCGGCACCGGCATGTACGACTTCCTCGCCGGGAACACGGCGAGAACGCCGCTGTCGAGCACCGCGTCCGCGCAGGTGGTCTACAACGCGCAACTGCTCGACCTGTGGGCGCAGAAGGATTTCACGATCGGCGGGCGCAACGCGCACGTGCGGCTCGGCAACCAGGTGATCAACTGGGGCGAGAGCATGTTCGCGCAGAGCGGCATCAACGCGACCAACTCGCTCGACGTGCAGAAACTGCTGATCCCCGGCTCGCAGCTCAAGCAGGCGCTGCTGCCCGCGCCGATGGTGAGTTTCGCCGCCGACCTGTCGCACGGGTTCAGCACCGAGGGCTATTACCAGTTCCAGTGGAACGGCAACCGCTACCCGCCGGTCGGCTCGTACTGGTCGGTGACGAACGGCTTCGGCCGCGGCGCCGAGCCGTTCACGCTGAACACCAACAACCTGAACGTGGCCGGCCCGAGCGCGGGCACGATCGCGAACGCGATCGGCGGCGGGGCGGCCGCCGGCAACCAGGGCACGCTGGATACGATCAGGAACGGGCTCGTGAACGGCGACTTCGCGGGGCCGCCGTTCAACAGCATCGGCCTGCCGTCGGTCACGAACCTGCCGGCGAAATACCGGCCGCAGTTCGGCGTGAAGTTCAACTACTCGCCGCGCTCGTTCGACGCGAACTTCGCGTTCTACTACCTGAACTACACGGACAAGTCACCGGTGCTCGCGTCGCTCGCGAACGGCACCGAGCAATGGTCGTATCTCGGCCGGCGCCAGCTGTTCGGCGTCAGCGCGAACTTCGGGCTCGGGCCCTGGGCGATCGGCACCGAACTGTCGTACCGGCCGCGCGACGCGGTCGCGCTGTCGAGCTGCTACGGCGCGGGCGGCCCGCTCGACCTGAACACGAACGGCGTGGCCGGCATCAATTGCTCGCAGTGGGTCGACAAGAAGAAATTCCAGTACGACGTCAACGGGCTGCTCGCGCTCACGCGCAGCGAGTATCCGTTCCTGAAATGGCTCGGTGCCGATTCGGCCGCGCTCACCTGGGAACTCACGTGGATCTACTACCCGGGGCTCAAATCGAGCGGCGTCACGCGCACGATCGACGGGCAGACCGTCACGCAGGTGCCGCAGGCCGGCTACCTGCCGTGGCTGAACAACGGCTCGGCGCTCGGCTATCCGATCGGGATGGGCCAGGGCACCGCGAGCTCGGTCGGCGCGACGATCGACTTCAACTGGACCTATGACGGCACGCTGATTCCGGGCTGGCAGGTCACGCCGGGCGTCACGTTCTCGGACGGCCTGTACGGCTATACGCCGACCTTCACGGCGAACTACATGCAGGGCGCGAAGTCGGTGAACGTCTACGTGCTGTTCAACCAGAACCCGCCGAACTGGCAGGCCGGCATCAACTTCACCGCGTTCTTCGGCGGCCACAACACGGTCGGCCAGCCGTACGCGGACCGCAATTTCGTCGGGTTGTTCGTCACGCGGAATTTCTGACGCCGATGTGCTTAAGGGCGGCGTGCGCCGCCGCCAATCATGAAGGGGTAATGTCGTGCTCAATCGTCTGGTCAGCCGCCTCGAACGGCTCTTCTTCGGTCATCGCGCGATCGTGCTCGCGGCGATCGCGTTGTTCACCGTCGCGATGGCCGTGTTCGCCGTGCAGCTGCGCATGGATGCCGGCTTCGAAAAGCAGATGCCGATCGGGCACGAGTACATCCGCACGTTCCAGCAATACCGCAACGACCTGCTCGGGGCGAACCGGATCACGGTGGTCGTGCGCGCGAAGCACGGATCGATCTGGTCGAAGGAAGGGCTCACGCGGCTGTACTACGTCACGCAGGCCGTCACGTATCTGCCGAACGTCGACCGCATCGGCGTGCGCTCGCTGTGGACGCCGAACGCGTTCGTCAACGAAGTGACCGACGAGGGCTTTCGCGCGGAACCGATCATTCCCGGCACGATCACGCCTGACCAGCTGACGCCGGACGTCGTCGCCCGCGTGCGCCGCGCGACGACGCTCGGCGGCTACGTCGGCACGCTGGTGTCGCACGGCGAGGACAGCGCGATGATCACCGCCGAGCTGAACGAGCGCGACAGCGCCGGCAAGGTGCTCGACTACGTCGCGTTCAACCATCTGCTCGAACAGAAGGTGCGCAAGCCGTTCGAGGACGCCGGCTACGAAATCCAGGTCATCGGCTTCGCGAAGCAGATCGGCGACATCGCCGACGGCGCGACGGCCGTGCTCGGCTTCTGCGCGGTCGCGCTGCTGCTGACCACGCTCGCGGTGTACTGGTATTGCCATTCGGTGCGCTTCACGGTGCTGCTGGTCGCATGCTCGCTGACGTCGCTCGTCTGGCAGTTCGGCACGCTGAAGCTGCTCGGCTTCGGCCTCGATCCGCTCGCGGTGCTGGTGCCGTTCCTCGTGTTCGCGATCGGCGTGTCGCACGGCGTGCAGCAGGTGAACTTCATCGTCCGCGAGATCGCGCACGGGCAGAGTTCGTTCGACGCGGCGCGCCACAGCTTCAACGGGCTGCTGATCCCCGGCGTGTTGGCGCTGATTACCGCGTTCGTGTCGTTCGTCACGCTGTTGCTGATTCCGATCCCGATGGTGCGCGAGCTGGCGATCACCGCGTCGCTCGGCGTGGCGTACAAGATCGTCACCAACCTGATCCTGCTGCCGGTCGCCGCGTCCTGCTTCAACTTCACGAAGACCTATGCGGACGATTCGCTCAGGCGCGCGCAGCAACGCGCCAGGCCGCTGCGCGTGCTCGCGCGGGTGGCCGAGCCGAAGTACGCGGGCCTCACCGTCGCGCTGACGGTCGGGATCTTCGCGCTCGCCGCGTGGCAAAGCCGCGATCGCGTGATCGGCACGCTGCAGCCGGGCGCGCCGGAACTGCGTGCCGACGCGCGCTTCAACCGCGACGCGACGTCGATCGCCGGCAACTACGACATGGGCCTCGACTGGCTGACGGTCGCGCTCGAATCCACCGGCAAGGCCTGCGACAACCCGGCGGCCGGCCTGTACGAGGACGACTTCTCGGCCGCGATGCGCACCGAACCGGGCGTGGTGTCGGTGCAGTCGTACTCGGCGATGCTGCGTACCTACAACCAGGGCTACAACGAGGATTTCCCGAAGATGAACGTCGTGCCGATCGATGCCGAGAACTACGGCGCGGTGTCGGTCGACGTGTCGCGCGTGAAGGGCTTCATGAGCCGCGACTGCGGGATGACGGCCGTGCACCTGTTCCTGACCGATCACAAGGCGACGACGATCAACCGGATCCTCGACGACGTGAAGCAGTACCGCGCGGCCAATCCGTTCCCGGGCATCACGGTCCGGCTCGCGGCCGGCAATGCGGGCGTGCTCGCCGCGACCAACGACGAAGTCGCGAAGAGCGAGCTGCCGATGATGCTCTACGTGTACGCGGCGATCCTGATCCTCGTATTCCTCGCGTACCGCGACTGGCGCGCGATGCTCGCATGCTGCGTGCCGCTGTCGGTCGCGACCTTCATCGGCTACTGGTTCATGAAGGAACTGCAGATCGGGCTGACCGTCGCAACGCTGCCGGTGATGGTGCTGGCGGTCGGGATCGGCGTCGACTACGCGTTCTACATCTACAACCGGCTGCAGGTGCATCTGGCGGGCGGGCAGGACATCGTGAAGGCCGTGCAGCATGCAATGCTCGAAGTGGGCGTCGCGACGATCTTCACGGCGATCACGCTGGCGATCGGCGTCGCGACGTGGAGCTTCTCCGCGCTCAAGTTCCAGGCCGACATGGGCAAGCTGCTCGCGTTCATGTTCATCGTGAACCTCGTGATGGCGATGACTGCGTTGCCGGCGCTCGCGTCGCTGCTCGAACGCTGGTTCCCGCGCCGCAAGCCGGCGCGCGCGCCGGGCTTGTTCAGTCACTGAAGCTCACGAACATCCTGACGGAGATTCGATCATGGTCAAGACGCTGGCGGCGTGCGCCGCATTTTGCATCGCGGCGGTTGCCTTCCCGCGATTTCACGAAGCGGCCGCGGACCGGAACGCGTCGGCTCATGCGTTTGCTGCCGACGCGAGACGCATCGGCGTGCGCAACACTGCGGCCGACGAAGCGCGCGTCGCGCCGTCGTCGACCGACGGCAACGCCGGGCGACAGGCAGCGGCCGCGCGGGGTGCCGACCAGCCACCGGCCGTTGCGCTCGGCGTAGCGAATGCCGGCTGGTCGAATCTGTTCAACCACTGATGCCCGCGTACACCACTTCAGAGACTCACGATGATCAAGACGCTTATTGCCTGCACCGCGCTCTGCGCGGCCGTGACGGCCTTTGCGCAGTCGCAGGACGGAGGCACGGTCGCGGCCTGGGCCGCGAAGCCCGCCCATTCATGGGCCGCGCCGACGCACATGATGCTGACGGATGCGACACGCGCCGGCTCGCGCATCGTCGCGGTCGGCGAGCACGGGATCGTGCTGCTGTCGGACGACGACGGCAAGACCTGGCGCCAGGCGCGCCGGGTGCCTGTAGCGGCGACGCTGTCGGCCGTATCGTTCGCGGATGCGAAGCACGGCTGGGCCGTCGGCCAGTGGGGCGCGATTCTCGCGACCGACGACGGCGGCGACACATGGGTCACGCAACGGCTCGATACGTCGGTCGACCAACCGCTGTTCTCCGTGCTCTTCACGAGCGCGCAGGACGGCATCGCCGTAGGCCTGTGGTCGCTGATGCTGCAGACGCACGACGGCGGCAGGACCTGGACGCGCACGACGCTGCCGAAGCCGCCGGGCGGCGGCAAGGCCGACCGCAACCTGTACCGCGTGTTCGCCGACGCCGCGCATGCGCTCTACATCGTGTCGGAGCAGGGGATGGTGCTCAAGTCGACCGACGCCGGCGCGAACTGGACTTATCTGCCGACCGGCGGCAAAGGCACATTGTGGTCCGGCGTCGCGATGCCGGACGGCCGGCTCGTGGTTGGCGGGCTGCTCGGCAGCCTGTTCGAGAGCCGCGACGGCGGCGCGACGTGGACGGCCTTGAAGACGGGCACGCGCAGCTCGATCACCGGTCTCGTCGCGACCGGCGGCGGGCTGGTCGGCGTGGGGCTCGACGGGCTCACGCTCGCGCAGCGCGTCGCGGATGGCCCGTTCGACGTCGCGCAGCGCGCGGATCGCGCGGCGCTCACCGCCGCGCTGATCGATGCGCGCGGCAGGCCGATCCTGTTTTCGCAAGACGGCGTGCTGGCTGCGCCATGAATCGAATCCGCTGACAGAAAAGCAAGGAAGGATGGAGTACTTATCATGAATCGCAAGCACAAGCCGGACGCGCACACCCGGCGACAGATTTTGCGTCTCGCGGCGGCGGGCGCCGCGTCGCTCGCGGCCGGGGAGATGTCGTTCGCCGACGGTGCAATGCCCGCCGCGGCTGCGAACGGCGTCCTCGATGTCGTGATCATCGGCGCCGGCCTCGCGGGGCTCACCGCCGCGCGCGACCTGAAGCGCGCCGGCTGCGACGCGTTCGTCGTCGTCGAGGCGCGCGACCGCGTCGGCGGGCGGACCTACAACCACGATCTCGGGCACGGCGTCGTGTCCGAAGCCGGCGGCCAGTGGATCGGCCCCGGCCAGACGGCGATCGCCGACCTGGCGCGCGAACTCGGCGTCGACACGTTCCCGACCTTCTACGCGGGCAAGACGGTCGTGCTCGCCGGCGACACGCGCGTCGCGCAGGATCTGCACGGCGGCACGGGCGGCACGGGCGGCACGGGCGGCGACGACGCGATCGGCGCGAAGCTCGGCGCGCTCGCGCGCGGCGTGCCGTCGCGCGAGCCGTGGACCGCACAGCACGCGGCGGAACTCGACAAGCTGACCTACGGCGACTGGCTGCGCCGACAGGGCGTGACCTACGAGGACGGCTACTTCCTCGCCGTCGCGGCGAAGCTGTCGCTCGGCGGCGCGCCGGCGCAGCTCGGGCTGCTGCACTACCTGTCGATCATCAACAGTGCCGACTGCGACTACGCGAAGCTCGAGTCGACCAAGGGCGGCGCACAGGAAACGCGCTTCGTCGGCGGCTCGCAGGTGCTGAGCCTGCGGATGGCGAGCGAGCTCGGCACGAAGGTGCAGCTGTCCTGCCCGGTGCGCAGGATTTCCGGCTGGGATCGCGACGTCGTCGACGTGCAGACCGATCGCGGCGTGCTCCGCGCGCGGCGCGTGATCGTCGCGCTGAATCCGGCGCTCTGCGAGCAGATCGTGTTCGATCCGCCGCTGCCGGCCGGCCGCGCGCAACTGCAGCGCAACTGGCCCGCGAATGCGCCGATGCGCAAGACGGTCCACGTGTACGACCGACCGTTCTGGCGCGACGACGGCTACAACGGACAGATCTTCGAGGTCGGCGGCCCGGTCTTCATGGCGTACGACAACTCGCCGCCGGACGGCTCGGTCGGCGTGCTCGCCGCGTTCGTCGCGCCGGGCGCGCTGCCGGCCGAACCGAAGGCCGCCGAACGGACGCTGTCGGCCATCTTCGCGCGTGCGCTCGGCGACAAGGCGCTGCATCCGACGCAGTTTCACGACTACGACTGGGGGCGCGTCGATCCGTGGACGCTGCAGTGCATCCATCCGCTGCCGCCCGGCTTCTGGACGAAATGGGGCAAGTACCTGCGCCCGGAGGCCGGCCGGCTGATCTGGTCGGGTACCGAGACGGCCGACCTGTGGCCCGGCGCGATGGACGGCGCGGTGCGATCCGGGCACCGCGCGGCATTGCAGGCGCTCGGCAAGCTGGCCGGCCGCGGCAGGGAGGCGTAAATGAAACGAACCTGGATGATCGGCGTCGCGCTCGCGATCGCGGGCGTGGCGGCCGCCGGCACGCTGTACGGCCCCGACCTGATCGACGGCATGCGTTACGAGAAGTCGATGACCGCGATCGGCAGCGAGGACCAGGCGAACGGCGGCGCGTGGCCGCAGCAGCAGGAGACCTGCTTCTTCTGCCACGGCACGCGCGGGCAGTCGCGCAACGCGTGGTATCCGTCGCTGTCGGGCCAGCCGGCGAGCTACATCGCCGCGCAGCTGCGCGCATTCGCGAGCGACCAGCGCCGCAACGCGTACATGGGGCCGCTGTCGCGCGAACTCGACGACGCGAAGATCGACGCGCTGGCGACCTATTTCGCGCGGCAGGCGCCCGCGCGCAACGAGATGGTGGCGGCCGACACGGCGCTCGCGCAGCGCGGGATGGCGCTCGTCACGGCCCGCAGCTGCCAGGCCTGCCACGGCGCGGCGCTGACGGGCAAGGACCACGTGCCGCGCCTCGCGGGCCAGGGCCAGCTTTACCTGGAAGCGCAGCTCGCGGCATTCCGGTCGGGCCAGCGCCACGATCCGACCGGTGTGATGAACGGCGTGGCCGCGACGCTGTCCGGCGACGACACGCGGGCCGTTGCGCACTACCTGGCCGGCCTGTCGCCGGACGGTGCGGGTGGCGCAGGCGTTGCGGCCCGATGATGCGGACGACGCGCCGCGCTCGGGAATACCCTGCCTTTTTCTTCGTCGTTTACTTTGTCATAGTGACCTAAGATTGGTAATGTGTTCTATAAAAAGCACCCGAGTGTGAAGCAGCAGTAGCGAACGTCCGACCGACCCGATTTTCAACAACTCACGTTTCAGGAGACAACCATGGCCAAGCACCCCGTCGTCGTTTACGGCGCAAGCGGTTACACCGGCATGTTGATCATGGACTGGCTGATCGACCAGAACATCCCGTTCACCGCGATCGCGCGCAACGCGGGCCGCGCGAAGGAAATGATGGCGCAACGCGTCGTGCGCCTCGAATCGGCGCAATACGAAATCATCGAGGCGGAGCACAACGTCGATTCGCTCGTGAACGCGTTTCGCGGCGCGAAGGTGGTCTGCAATACCGTCGGGCCGTTCTCGAGCTTCGGGCTCGTCGGCGTCGAGGCCGCGCTGAAGGCCGGCTGTCACCACCTCGATACGACCGGCGAGCAGTCGTACATCCGCGCGGTGCGCGACCAGTTCGGCGAGCTGTACCGCCAGGCCGGGCTGCTGGTGTCGTCGTCGAACGCGTACATGTACACGTTCGCCGAGATCGCCGCCGAACTCGCGCTCGAAACGCCGGGCATCGACGCGCTGGAGACGGCCACGCTGACCCGCGGCCCGCGCGGCGCGGCCGGCGTGAGCATCGGCTCGACCGCGACGATCTTCGACGGCGCGCGCCACGAGTCCTGCTACCTGTGGGAGAAGGCGCTGGTGCCGCACGCGGCCGATGCGTCGTTCACCGTCGCGACGCCGGAACTCATGCAGCCGGTGTTCTGCCTGCCGTGGGGCGGCACGTCGCTGCCGGTCTATTTCGAGCGCGACCCGCGCGTGCGCAGCTGCATCTCGTGCGTCGGCTTCTACGACAACAACGTGATGAAGCTCGTGCACCAGTTCGGGCAGAAATGGGAAGCCGAATACAAGCATCTGCCGCGCGAGCAGCAGGACGCGGTCCTCAAGCAGGTCGTCGATTCGACCACGCCGACGATGCCGCCGCGCGAGCGCACGACGATCCAGCGCAGCGTCGACTTCGCGATCGGCCGCGGCCAGCTCGCGTCGGTGCGCGCGACCGTGCACGGCATCACGCCGTACATCTCGACCGGCGCGATCCACGCGGCGGGCGTGCTCAAGCTGCTCGACGGCGACGTCGCGCGCACGGGCTTCGCGTCGGGCTCGAAGGCGTTCGGCCACCGCTACCTGCTCGGCTTCCTCGAACAGCGCGGGCTCGCGCGCGCGACGGTCACGCAGCTGTGACGGCCGCCGCGCCGATCTTCATTCAACGGAACACGTGACATGGCCATTATCGATTTCTACGACCGCGGGTGGCGCATCAATCCCGACGGCATCGCGTATATCCAGGACGAGCGCAGCTACACGTTCCAGGAGATCGGCGAGCTGTCGTGCCGCATCGCGAACGGGCTGCTCGCCGCCGGCTTCGCGAAGGAGGCGAAGGCGGCGGTATGGGCGGACAACGACGTGACCGGCTGGAGCTGCGCGCTCGGGATGTGGCGCGCGGGGCTCGCGTATATCCCGGTCAACGGCCGCAACGCGCCGGCCGAGAACCAGTACGTGCTCGACGCGTTCGACTGCGAGGTGCTGTTCTTCCACCACGCGTTCGCGGCTGCGATCGACGCGCTGCGGCCGAGCCTGCCGAAGGTGCGGCTGTGGGTGTGCATCGACGCCGACCTGCCGTGGGCGCCGTCGCTCGCGACGTGGAGCGAAGGACGGCCGGCGACGCCGCCGGTGGTCGACTACGGGATGGACGACGTCGTCACGCTGTCGGCGACCGGCGGCACGACCGGCTTGCCGAAGGGCGTGATGAACACGCACCGCTCGTTCCAGACGTACTTCGCGAACTTCATGATAGCGATGTCGTATGGCGCCGAGCGGCCGGTCAATCTCGCTGCCGCGCCGATGACGCACACGGCCGGGATGATGTCGCTGCCGTGCACCGCGCGCGGCGGCACGGTGGTCGTGCTGCCGAAGCCCGACCCCGCGCTGCTGCTCGGCGCGATCGTGAAGCACCGCGTGACCGAGTTCTTCCTGCCGCCGACCGTGATCTACCGGCTGCTCGACATTCCCGGCATCGACAAGGTCGACTTCTCGTCGCTGCGCTATTTCCTGTACGGCGCCGCGCCGATGTCGGTCGAGAAGCTCAAGCGCGCGATCGACGTGTTCGGCCCGGTGATGACGGGCGGTTACGGGCAGACCGAAGCGCCCGCGTCGATCTCGTACCTGACGCCGGCCGAGCATTTCGTCGACGGCGCGCTGGCGCCGGACGAACGGCTGGCGTCGGTCGGCCGCCCGAGTCCGCTGGTGCGCGTCGAGATCGTCGGCGAGCGCGGCGACGTGCTGAAGCAGGGCGAAACCGGCGAGATTTGCGTGCGCGGCGACCTCGTGATGAAGGGCTATTACCGCGCGCCGGACAAGACGGCCGAGACGATCGTCGACGGCTGGCTGCATACCGGCGACATCGGCCATCTCGATCGGGACGGCTACCTGCACATCACCGACCGCAAGAAGGACATGATCATCAGCGGCGGCTTCAACGTCTATCCGAGCGAAGTCGAGCAGGTGATCTGGGCGCATCCGGCCGTGCAGGACTGCGCGGTGATCGGCGTGCCCGACGACAAGTGGGGCGAGGCCGTGAAGGCCGTCGTCGAGCTCAACGCGGGCCAGCAGGTGAGCGCCGAGGAACTGATCGCGCTGTGCAAGGCGCAGCTGGGCTCGGTGAAGGCGCCGAAGAGCGTGGACTTCATCGCGGCGCTGCCGCGCAGCACGGCAGGCAAGGTGCTGAAGAAGGACCTGCGTGAACAGTACTGGCAAGGCCGGCAACGCCGGATCTGACCGGAATAGATATGGACTCCAGACGATGAGCAAAATCTACATCGCCGGCATCGCAATGACCGTGTTCGGCCGGCACCCCGACCGCAGCGTCGACGACCTCGCGCGCGAGGCGCTGCAGCGCGCGTTGCGCGATGCCGGTTGCCATGCCGACGCGATCCGCGCGGCGTTCTACTCCGGCATCACCAACGGCGCGTTGCAGGGGCAGCTATCGATCCCTGGCCAGGTCGTGTTCGGCAAGATCGGGCTCGACGGCATTCCGATGTTCAACGTCGAGAACGCGTGCGCGTCCGGCAGCACGGCCGTGCACCTCGCGGTGCGCGAGCTGCAGTCGGGCGCGTGCGATGTCGCGCTCGCGCTCGGCGCGGAGAAGATGAACGTCTCGGACAAGGCGAAATCGTTCGCGCTGTTCGAGGCCGGCTGGGACGTCGCGCGCGTCGACGAGAACTTCGCGACGCTCGCGC
This sequence comes from Burkholderia sp. BCC1998, assembly GCF_905339875.1. NCBI lineage: Bacteria > Pseudomonadati > Pseudomonadota > Betaproteobacteria > Burkholderiales > Burkholderiaceae > Burkholderia > Burkholderia sp. BCC1998. The sequence goes on along the minus strand of NZ_CAJPHE010000027.1, from coordinate 27,800 downwards.
GGCTCGGCGAGGGGATTGAGCCGCCGCCCGGCTCGGAATCCGGGCGGCCGTACAGCCGCTTCATGAAGATCTACGCGGCGCTGTGCCGGCATCACATGCGCACGTACGGCACGACGCAGCGGCAGATCGCGGCCGTGTCCGCGAAGAACCACGCGCATTCGGTGCACAACCCGTACTCGCAGTTCCGCCAGCCGTTCACGATCGACGAGGTGCTGGCGGCGCCGCCGATCACGTACCCGATCACGCTGCCGATGTGCGCGCCGCTGTCGGACGGCGCGGCCGCGGCAATCCTCTGCACCGAGGGAGGGCTCGCGCGCATCGGTGCCGATCGCAGCCGTTGCATCCGCGTCGCCGCGAGCGTGATCCGCAGCTTCTCGCGGCGCCGGATCGACGAGCCGCACAAGCACATCGGCCGGCTCGCCGCATTGCAGGCGTACGAGCAGGCCGGCGTCGGGCCGGAGGACATGGACGTCGCCGAAGTGCACGACGCGTCGGCGATGGGCGAGATCATCCAGGCCGAGAACCTCGGCTTCGTGCCGCTCGGCGAAGGTGGCCCGGCCGCGGAGCGCGGCGAGTTCACGCTCGGCGGGCGAATCCCGATCAACACGTCGGGCGGCCTCGAATCAAAGGGTCATCCGCTCGGCGCGACCGGCATCGGGCAGCTTTACGAACTGGTCACGCAATTGCGCGGCGAGGCCGGTGCGCGCCAGGTGCAGGGCGCGCGCCACGCCATTCAGGAAAACGGCGGCGGCCTGCAGGGCATCGAGGAAGCGGCGCTGGCGATTCACATACTCAGCAGGGATTGACGGAGGCGGACATGAGCGACGCATACGGTGCGACGACGGCCGGACAGACGGACCCGACAGCGCGGCAGCCCGGCGCGCGCGCGGCGGGCCGCGTGAGCGGCGTGGGTGCGGCGGCGGCGATGCAGGCAGCCGGCGCGGATGCGGCGAGCCCGCTCGCGCGGTGGGGCGAGGAAGTCCGCGCGGATGCCGCGTTGCAGAAATACCGGCCGGTCGGCGGCTGGATCGACGCGCCGGCCGATCTGCAGCCGCCGCTCGAGGGCGACGTGCGCGCGGACGTGATCGTGGTCGGCGCCGGTTTCGCCGGCCTGTCGACGGCGCTCGAGCTGGCCGCGCGCGGCGCGAGCGTCGTCGTGCTCGAGCGCGAGTTCGCGGGGTTCGGCGCGAGCGGGCGCAACGCCGGCTATCTCGCGGGCGGCCAGGGGCTCGAGTACGAATTGTTTGTCAAGCGCGTCGGGCACGACCAGGCGAAGCGAATCGTCGGTTTCTACGACGAAGGCGTCGCGTACGTCGAACGCAAGCTCGCCGATTACGCGATCGATTGCGACTACCGTGCGTCGGGCATCATCCGCGCGGGCGTGCATCCGTCGCAGGAGAAGCGCTTGCGCGAGAGCATGGAAACCGGCATCGCGCTCGGTTCGCCCGCGCAGTTCCTCGACGGCGCCGCGATGCGTGCGCGCGGCATTCCGCCGGCCTTCCTGTTCGGCGCGTACGTGCCGGGCGGCGGCACGCTCGATCCCGGCAAGTACGTGATGGGGCTGCGGCGCGCGGCGCTCGCGGCCGGCGTGAAGCTGTACGAGAACACCGCGCTGCTCGGCTTCGACGAAGGCGAGCACGTGCGCGTGCGCACCGCGCGCGGCAGCGCGAGCGCGCCGGTGCTGGTGCTCGCGACCAACGCGTACACGCCGCAACTCGGCCTGCTCGGCGACAAGGTGATGCCGTTGCGCGTGTCGGCGCTCGAAACCGAGCCGCTGTCCGACGCGCAACTCGACGCGCTCGGCTGGCCGAATCGCGAGGGCATCGTGACGCCGCACCTGACGATGGAAAGCCACCGCCTCACCGCGCGCAACACGCTGCTGCTGACGACCAAGCGGCTGCACTACGTGTATGGTTCGCAAACGCCGAACGTGCCGGACGACGACGCGTATCGCGCGCTCGCGAAAACGCTGCATGCGCGTTTTCCGCAACTGGGCAACGTGCCGGTGCGCGCCTGCTGGAGCGGCTACATTTCGTTCGCCGGCGACGCGTTGCCGGTGGTCGGTGCGGCCGGCACGCACCGCAACGTGTTCTACACGGCCGGCTGCTCGGGGCATGGCGTCGGCACGCAGTCGCTGATCGGGCGCGTGCTGGCCGAGCGGATTCACGACGGACGATCGCCGCTGCTCGACACGCTGACGCACAAGACGCCGTCGGTGCCGCGGGAGCCGCTGCGCTGGTGCGCGATGACCGCGATGCTCGGCGTCGCGAACCTGCTCGACGAACGCGTGAACCGCAAGGTGCGCGCGACCTAGCGGCGCGCACGCTCGTCGCGGCGCGCCGGCGCGGATCCGGCCGGACCGCCCGGCAGTGGGGCGGCTCGATGGAAAATGAGGCTCGCATCGGGTATAGTCGTTTGCGCTCCGTAAGGTACGGAGCGTCCATTCGACGAAGCCGAAACGCCATCTTCACGACGAACACGATGACAGTGTCCAACGAGCAGCGCAGCCCCCGAAAACGGCGCACTTCGACTGCCACCGCAGCAGCGGGCAACCCCGACGGTTTGCGGGCGCAAGGCCTGCGCACGCGCAACACGATCATTCGCGTCGCGCGCAAGCTGCTGCTGGACGGCGGCCCGCTGGAATTCTCGCAGCGTGCGGTCGCCGCCGCCGCCGGCATCAGCGTCAGCAATCTGCAGTACTACTTCCCGACTCGGATCGCCGTGTTGCGGGCCGTCATCGAGCCGGTCATCGATACCTATCTCGACGACATGAAGCGCGCGCTCGGCAGCGACGCGTCGCCGCGTGACGTGTTCGACGAGATCATCCAGCGCTCGATCTCCGATGCGAAGGATGCGAAGTACAACGCACTGTTCCGGCATTTCCTGTCGTTCGCGGCCACCGATCCCGAATGCTTCAAGCTTTACGACGAGTGGTATGCGACGCTGACGCACGATCTCGCGCAACTGCTGCGTGCCGTCAATCCGGAATTCGGCGCGGCCGACAGCCGGCATGCGGCGACGATGCTGATCGCGCTCGCCGACGGCTTCGCGATGCAGTACGGCACCGGGCGCCATACGCAGGCGCTCGACACGTATTTCATCGCGACGTCGCGCGCGATCGCGTACGGCACGCTGACGGCGCCCGCGGGAAAATAACGACGCGCAGCGCACAGTCGATGCGGTGAACGAGACAGGGGAATACCCTGTCTTTTTTTTGCTTCCTGTGTTTGTCATGATGACCTATGTTTGGTATGTGTTACTAGATGTGGGATGGCCGGGTGCGTCTGATGCCCGGTCGACATGAATGGAGTCCAGGAGGAGAACGGAGATGATTCGTCTGAACAAGTCCGCGGCGCTGCCGCTGGTCGGCCTGACCGGCTTCGAGACGCCGCTGAGCGAAGAGGAAAACGCGATCCAGCACACGGTTCACCGCTTCGCGCGCGACGTGCTGCGGCCGATCGGGCGCGAGCTCGACCGGATGACGCCGGAGGAGGTGATCGCACCCGGCTCGCCGTACTGGGCCGCGATCGTCGAGAGCGCGAAGCTCGGGCTCGATCCGCAACTGATCGCGCAGTTTCCGCCCGAGACCGCGGTGCGTATCGAGTCGCTGATCGGCGAGGAACTCGGCTGGGGCGATTCGGGTCTGGCCGTGTCGATCGGCGCCGCGACGATGCCGCTGATGATGGCGCATTCGGTCGGCAGCCAGGAGCTGGTCGAGATGTGCGCGGGCAAGGTCGGCTGCTGGATGAACACGCAGCCCGATCGCGGCTCCGACGCGGCGATCCTGTATCGGCAGGAACTCGCCGGGAACGGCAGGCAGCCGGTCGGCAACGTGACCGCGAAGGTCGGCGCCGACGAGATCGTGATCAACGGACAGAGCTCAGCGTGGATCTCGAACGGCTCGGTCGCGCAGGTCGCGCTCGCGTACATGGCCGCAGACTACGGCGACGGGTTTTACGGCGAAGGCGAGCGCAGCATGTTCACCAACGGCATCGCGATGATCCTGCCGCTCGATCTGCCGGGCGTGTCGCGCGGCAAGCCGCTCGACAAGATCGGCCAGCGCTCGCTGCCGCAGGGCGAGATCTATTTCGACAACGTGAAGGTGCCGAAGCGCTTCGCGATCGCGCTGAAGGACGACTATCTCGGCAATCTCGCGTCGACGTGGTCGTATGCGGGCACGCACATGTGCCAGGTGTTCGTCGGCGTCGCGCGCGCGGCGTTCGAACTCGCGCTCGCGTATTGCCACGAGCGCAAGCAGGGCGGCGCGCTGCTGATGGATCACCAGATGACGCACCTGCGCATCGGCGAGATGCTGCGCCGGCTGGAGATGGCGCGCGCGATCGCGCGGCGCAGCCTCGCGTTCTCGCGCATGTCGCCGCAGAGCCATCCGTACGCGACCGCGCAGGCCAAGGTGAGCGTGACCGAGGAAGCGATGAAGGTCACGCACGAGGCGTTCCAGCTGTTCGGCGGCAACGGCACCACGCGCGAGTTTCCGATCGAGAAGCTGTTCCGCGACGTGCGTTCGGCGCTGATCGAGGATGGCGAGAACTATATCCTCGCGTCGCGTCTCGGCGTGCTGGCCGGGGAGCTTTATCAGAACGGGTGGACGCGGGAATAAGTGCGCGCGGCGGCGGCGCGGGCCGCGATCGCGCGCCGTTGCCGGGCTTCCCCGCTTGCTTGCGTTTGTAAAGAAGCCACGGCGCCGGGACCGAACGACGCGTGCCCGCCCGGCAGGCACGCGTCGTCACACTCAGATGTGGCCCAGCAGCACGAGTATCACGACGATGACGACGATCAGCCCGAGGGAGCCCGATGGCCAGTAGCCCCAGCTTCGGCTATGCGGCCACGCCGGAAACGCCCCGATCAGCAGCAGAACCAGAACGATGATAAGGATTGTACCGAGCATCGCACCCCTCCTGAACTTGTTCGACTTGACGGTGCCTGCTTGCGCAATTCCTGTGCCTCGATGCACGGCCGTCGGCGCAACCCGGCGAAAGCGCACTGTTTGGATACCGGGAATTCATGAGATGAATAGCGTCCGATTCAGAAAATAAATTTCAAAAATGCGGACCCGGTCGCTATGCTGATCCTTCGGTTTCATTCAGGCGGAACAGGCAATGGCTGAACTCTTTCTGGTACGGCACGGGCAGGCGTCGTTCGGCACGGACGACTACGACCGGCTATCCGCCGCGGGCGAGCAGCAGGGCGTCTGGCTCGGCGAATACTTCGCGCGGCAGGGCCTGACGTTCGATCGCGTGATCTGCGGCACGATGAACCGGCATGCGCAGACGGTCGCCGCGATCCTGCGCGGAATGGGCCGCGACGGCGTGGTGGTCGACCGCCATCCCGGCCTGAACGAATACGACTTCCACGGGCTGTTCGCGGCGGCGGCGAACGACTATCCGGAGATCGCGCGGCTCGCAGCCGGCTCGATGAAGGAGCACTTTCGCGCGCTGCGGCAGGTGCTGCACCTGTGGGCCGACGACAGGCTCGGCGACACCGCGCCCGAAACCTGGGCGCATTTCCAGCAGCGCGTCGCCGACGCGCGCGCCGCGATCCGCGGCGGCGGCAGCCAGCGCGTGCTCGCGGTGAGCTCCGGCGGCCCGATCGCGGTGACCGTGCAGCAGGTGCTCGCCGCACCGCCGTCGAGCGCGATCGCGCTGAACCTGCAGATCCGCAACAGCAGTCTTTCGCAGTTTTTCTTCAACGCCGAAGCGTTCCACCTTGCGTCGTTCAACGGCATCCCGCATCTCGAGGATCCCGAACGGCACACGTGGCGCACCTACGGCTGACCCCACGAACGATCGCGACGATGACGAATCCTTCCCAGCCCCTCGACGTAGCCCGCCTCACGCGCTATCTGGAAGCGCACGTGCGGGGTTTCGAAGGCCCGCTCGACATGGAGAAGTTTGCCGGCGGCCAGTCGAACCCGACCTTCCTGCTGCACGCGAAGAGCGGCCGCTACGTGCTGCGCCGCCAGCCGCCCGGCGAGCTGCTGAAATCCGCGCATGCGGTCGACCGCGAATTCCGCGTGCTGAGTGCGCTGTCGGGCACCGCGGTGCCGGTCGCGCATCCGTATCACCTCTGCGAAGACCGCGACGTGATCGGCAGCCTGTTCTACGTGATGAGCTTCGAGGACGGCCGGATCTTCTGGGATCCGGCGCTGCCGGAGCTGCCGAAGGCCGAGCGCGCGACCTGCTACGACGCGCTGCTGCGCACGATGGCCGCGCTGCACGACGTGGACGTCGACGCGGTGGGCCTTGCCGACTACGGCCGCCCCGGCAACTACTTCGAGCGCCAGATCGGCGTCTGGACGAAGCAGTATCGCGCGGCGGAAACCGAGCGCCTCGACGCGATGGAGACGCTGATCGACTGGCTGCCGAAGGCGTGCCCGGCGGACACCGGCCGGCCCGCGCTGGTGCACGGCGATTTCCGGATCGACAACCTGATGTTCGCGCGCGACGGCTATCGCGTGCAGGCCGTGCTCGACTGGGAACTGTCGACGCTCGGCAACCCGCTCGCCGATCTCGCGTATTTCTGCATGTGCCTGCGGCTGCCGTCGGGCGGCCAGGTGCGCGGGCTCGCGGGCCAGGATCGTGCGGAACTCGGCATTCCTGACGAAGCGGCGATCGTCGCGCGCTATTGCGAGCTGCGCGGCATCGAGCCGATCCGCGACTGGCATTTCTATCTCGCGTTCAGTTTCTTCCGGCTCGCGGCGATCGCGCAGGGCGTGAAGGCGCGCGCGCTGCAGGGCAACGCGTCGAGCGAGCAGGCGCTGCGCGTCGGCGCGATGGCCGGCCGGCTGGCCGAGATGGCCGTCGACGTGATCGACGCGCAGCGCTGAAATCGCGGGCTTCGCCGCGCGGCGACACGACAACACATCAATGGAGGAGCACAGCAACATGGCAACGAATCTGTTCGACCTGACGGGCAAGATCGCGCTGGTGACGGGCGCGAGCCGCGGCATCGGCGAGGAAATCGCGAAGCTGCTCGCGCAGCAGGGCGCGCACGTAATCGTGTCGAGCCGCAAGCTCGACGACTGCCAGGCGGTGGCGGACGAAATCGTCGCGGCGGGCGGCCGCGCGGAAGCGCTGGCGTGCCACGTCGGGCGGCTGGAGGACATCGCCGCGACGTTCGAGACGATCCGCGGCAAGCACGGCCGGCTCGACATCCTCGTGAACAACGCGGCTGCGAATCCGTATTTCGGGCACATCCTCGACACCGATCTCGCCGCGTACGAAAAGACGGTCGACGTGAACATCCGCGGCTACTTCTTCATGTCGGTCGAGGCCGGCAAGCTGATGAAGGCGCAGGGCGGCGGCGCGATCGTCAACACCGCGTCGGTGAATGCGCTGCAGCCGGGCGACCGGCAAGGCATCTACTCGATCACGAAGGCCGCGGTCGTCAACATGACGAAGGCGTTCGCGAAGGAGTGCGGGCCGTTCGGCATCCGCGTGAACGCGCTGCTGCCGGGCCTGACGAAGACGAAGTTCGCGGGCGCGCTGTTCGCCGACAAGGACATCTACGAAACCTGGATGACGAAGATCCCGCTGCGCCGCCACGCGGAGCCGCGCGAGATGGCCGGCACGGTGCTGTATCTCGTGTCCGATGCGGCGAGCTACACGAACGGCGAATGCATCGTCGTCGACGGCGGCCTGACGATCTGAGCGCGCGATGAAAATCGACAGCTATGCCGGGCAGAGCGTGATGATCACCGGCGCCGCGAGCGGCTTCGGTGCGCTGCTCGCGAGCGAGCTGGCCGCGATGGGCGCGCGGCTCGCGCTCGGCGACCTGAACGAAGCGGCGCTCGAACGTGTGGCCGCGGGGCTGCGCGCAGCCGGCGCCGACGTGATCGCGCAGCGCTGCGACGTGCGCGTCGAAGCCGACGTCGCGTTGCTGGTCCAGGCGGCGGTCGCGGGCTTCGAACGGCTCGACGTCGGCATCAACAATGCCGGCATCGCCCCGCCGATGAAGGCGCTGATCGATACCGACGAAGCCGATCTCGACCTGAGCTTCGCGGTGAACGCGAAGGGCGTGTTCTTCGCGATGAAGCACCAGATTCGCCAGATGCTCGCGCAACGCGAAGGCGTGATCCTGAACGTCGCGTCGATGGCCGGGCTCGGCGGCGCGCCGAAGCTGGCCGCCTATGCGGCGTCGAAACACGCGGTGGTCGGGCTCACCAAGACGGCCGCGCTTGAATACGCGCGCCACGGCATTCGCGTGAACGCGGTGTGCCCGTTCTACAGCGCGACGCCGATGGTCACCGACAGCGACCTCGGCGAGCGCCAGGACTTTCTCGCGCAGGGCTCGCCGATGAAGCGGCTCGGCCGCCCCGAGGAAATCGTCGCGACGATGCTCACGCTGTGCGCGAAGGAAAACACCTATCTGACCGGGCAGGCCGTCGCCGTCGACGGCGGTGTCTCGGCCTTCTGAACCGAACGAACGGAAACCGGAATCTCGAGGAGTCGATCATGGACTTTGGCTACACCCCGAAAGTGGAAGAACTGCGCGAACGCGTGCGCGCGTTCATGGACGCGCACATCGTGCCGCGCATTCGTCAGTGGAACGAAGAAGTGCATGCGGGGCAGTATCCCGTGTCGTTCATGGAGGCGCTGAAGGAGCGCGCGAAGGCCGAAGGCCTGTGGAACCTGTTCCTGCCGCACCTGAAGGCCGACGAGCCGGGCACGGCCCTGACGAACCTCGAATACGCGCCGCTCGCCGAGATCATGGGGCGCGTGAGCTGGGCGTCGGAGGTGTTCAACTGCAACGCGCCGGACACCGGCAACATGGAACTGCTGCACATGTTCGCGACGCCCGAGCAGCGCGAACAGTGGCTGCTGCCGCTCTTGCGCGGCGAGATCCGTTCGGCGTTCGCGATGACGGAGCCCGACGTCGCATCGTCGGACGCGACCAACATCACGACGCGCATCGAGCGCGTGGGCGACGAATACGTAATCAACGGCCGCAAGTGGTTCATCACGAACGCCGCGCACCCGAACTGCAAGATCTTCATCGTGATGGGCAAGACCGATCCCGAAGCGGAATCGCACCAGCAGCAGAGCATGATCCTCGTGCCGCGCGACACGCCGGGCGTGACGATCGTGCGCAACATCACGGTGGTCAATCACTACGCGCCCGAAGGGCACTGCGAGATCACGTTCGACAACGTGCGCGTGCCGGCGCGCAACCTGCTCGGCGAGGAAGGCAGCGGCTTCGCGCTCGCGCAGGCGCGCCTCGGGCCGGGCCGCATCCACCACTGCATGCGTTCGATCGGCGCGGCCGAGCTCGCGCTGGAACTGATGATCGACCGCGCGCAGTCGCGCGAGGCCTTCGGCAAGCCGCTGAACCGGCACGGCACGATCGGCGAATGGATCGCGCGTTCGCGCATCGAGATCGACCAGGCGCGCCTCCTGGTTCTGAAGGCCGCGTGGATGATCGACAAGGTCGGCGCGAAGGCGGCGCGCAAGGAAATCTCGATGATCAAGGCGCTCGTGCCGACCGTCTACACGAACGTGTGCGACCGCGCGATGCAGGTGTTCGGCGCGGCGGGCCTGAGCCCCGACACGCCGCTCGCCGACCTGTGGACCTGGGGCCGCGCGCTGCGCTTCGCCGACGGTCCGGACGAGGTGCACCTGCAGGCGATCGCGCGCATGGAGATCAAGGACGCCGTGCGCGGCTCGACCGAACCGTACCTGACGCGGCCGCCGCGCGGTTGAGCGGCGCACCGCGCGAGCCAGCGACGTGGGCGAACGGGAGACGCACGCCGTATTAAGATGCCGGCAAGGAGATCCGGCGATGCGCCTTTCGAAGATTGATCTGAACCTGTTCGTCGTATTCGAGGCGATCTACAACAAGCGCAACCTGACGCGCGCGGCCGAGGTGCTGAACCTCACGCAGCCGGCCGTCAGCAACGCGCTGGCGCGGCTGCGCAAGACGCTGAACGATCCGCTGTTCGTCAGCACGCCGGCCGGGATGATGCCGACGCCGCTGGCCGAGAACATCGTCGGCCGCGTACGCGAGGCGCTGCAGCTGCTCGATTCGAGCGCGCACGAAGGCGACGTGTTCGATCCCGCTTCGTCCGAGCGCGTGTTCCGGTTGAGCATGAGCGACCTGACCGAAGCGCTGCTGCTGCCGGCCCTCGGCGAACTGCTGCAGACGCATGCGCCCGGCATGCACGTGCGCAGCTACACGATGGACCGCCGCGAAGTGGCGACCGCGCTCGCGAACGGCTCCGTCGACATCGCGATCGACGCGCCGCTGATCGGCGATCCGCACCTGCACCAGGCGCTGCTCGTGCGCGACCGCTACGCGTGCATGATCCGCGACGACCACCCGTTCAAGGGCGACACGCTGACCCTGGACGACTACCTGTCGATGGGGCACATCCACGTGTCGAGCCGCCGCAAGGGCAGCGGGCACGTCGATGCCGAACTGACGCGGCTCGGGCTGCGCCGCAACATCCAGATGCGCGTGCAGCACTACATGGTCGCGCCGCTGATCGCGATGCGCGGCGACCTCGCGCTGACGGCGCCGCTGAGGCTGCTGCAGCGCTATCCGGCGCGGATTCTCGAACTGCCGTTCGAGATGCCGGGGCTCGAATATTTCTGCTACTGGCATCGCAGCGCCGATCAGGATCAGGGCAGCCAGTGGCTGCGCGAGCAGCTGATGATGCTGATGGGCGGGATCGGCGAGTCGCCGTGACGTGACGACGCGTGCGCGCCGCGCGCCGGCCCACGCCGGCTTCGCTCAAAACGAATCGTCGTCGAAGCGCGACGATACCGGCCGGCGTTTCATGTCCTTCAACCAGTCCCTGACGTAGTCCGGATCCTCGAACTCGCGCAGCGCGATGGTCAGGTCCTGGTTGCCGCGCTGCATGCCGGCGATGTCGCGCGCGAGCATGCGGATCACCGTATCGGGCGCGATCTTGACGGACGACGCGATGCCGTATGTGCGCCGAAAATCGTTCTCGACGTGCCGGATCTCCTGATCGAGCTCGCGCAGCTGTTCCTCCAGGATGCCGTTGTAGCGCGTGAGCCGTGCTTCGCTCAGGCCGTCGATCGCGCGTCGGTCGATCTGTTCGATCTCCAGCTGCAGTTCCAGCAGTTGCAGCAGATTGCCTTTCGCATACGCGTGGTTGACCCGCTGCATCAGCACGGTCTTGCGCTGCTGTTCCTGCGGATCGGTTTCGCGATCGGGATGCAGCGCGCTGGCCAGCTTGCGAAAGATCTCTCGGATCGACTTGCTCGATTCGGCCTGCTCGGCCTCGCGCTTCGCCTGCGCGGCCGACTGCTTCGGCGCTTTCTTGCGCTTCGCGCGCTGGGCCTCGCGTGCCGCGTGAGCGGCCATGTCTCGCTCGAACTGGGCGTCGAGTTCGGCCTGCATGCGCTCGGCGAGCTCGTCGGGTGACAGCGTGTCGAGATCGTCGGCCGGCTCCGTGGCGGGCATCGGCTGCGGCTCCCGCTTCATCGGCTCGGGATCGGCCACGGCGCTGCCGGCGTCGTCGGATGCGCGATGGCGGTTGTAAATGACCTTCAGCGCCGCGTCGTCGCTGACGTTCAGCAAGTCGCGCGCCATGTCGGCGATCAGGTCGGACAGCATGCGCTGCTCGGCCTTGCTCAGGCCTTTCTGCAGGAACGCATCGTCGAGCAGATGGATCAGCCTGATCCGCAGCGCGGTCGCTTCCTGTTCGAGCGGCAACAGCCCGTCGACGAATTTCTTCTGGAAGGCCGACGTGACGGCTTCCCATGCGCCCAGACGCTCGCGCCGCTTTTCGATGTGCTTGACGAGCGTATTGAAGGTTTGCTGGGCTTTGGACAGGCTGGCTGTCTCGTGACCGGGCGCGATGGCGACCGCGGCACCGCGACGTGCGGTCATGATGAAGGTCCTCCGGCCGCGGCGGAAGGCGCGGCAGGCCGGTATTTTAGCCGGCATCGCCGGGTCCGGTGGCGAGACGCTCGGCTCGGGCAGCCGTGCTCGCCGCGCATCGCTAGACGGTTACTCAGAACAATTGCCCCTGCCCCGAAATCACGCGTTCGAAATCGTCGCGCAGGAACGGCAGGATCGCATCGGCGACCGGCTGCAGCTGGCGGCTCACGTAGAACGCGTAGTCGATCGGCGAGCGCATCGTTTCGAGCGGTTCGGGGCCGGCCGTCGTCATCACGTAGCTGATCCAGCCGCCGCGCTGATACTGCAGCGGCCTGCCGCGCGCCTGGTTGAATTCGTCGGCGATCCGCGCGGCGCGCACGTGCGGCGGCACGTTGCGCTGATATTCGCTCAACGGCCGGCGCACGCGCTTGCGATAGATCAGTTGCGCATCGTATTCGCCGGCGAGCGTGCGCCGCACGTAGTCGCGAATGAAATCCTGGTACGGCTCGCGCTTGAACACCCGCCGGTAGAGTTCGCGCTGGAATGCCTGCGCGAGCGGCGTCCAGTCGGTGCGCACCGTTTCGAGCCCCTTGAACACGAGGTCCTCGCCGCCGTCCGCCGCGCGCGCGAGGCCCGCATAGCGCTTCTTGCTGCCTTCTTCCGCGCCGCGCACGGTCGGCATCAGGAAGCGCCGGTAATGCCGCTCGTACTGCAGTTCGAGCGCGCTTTCGAGCCCGAAGCGATCGCGCAGGTGCGCCTGCCACCAGCGGTTCACGTGCTCGACGAGCGCGCGGCCCTTCGCGCCGGCCGCGTCGTCGTCGTGTTCGCGCCCGAGCCACACGAACGTCGAATCGGTATCGCCGTAGATGACTTCGTAACCCTGCGCCTCGATCAGTTCGCGCGTGCGGTGCATGATCTCGTGGCCGCGCATCGTGATCGACGACGCGAGGCGCGGATCGAAGAACCGGCAGCCCGTCGAGCCGAGCACGCCGTAGAACGAATTCATGATGATCTTCAGCGCCTGCGACAACGGCGCGTTGCGCTGGCGTTTCGCTTCGTCGCGGCCTTCCGACACGCGCCGCACGATGTCGGGCAGGCAATGCGCGGTGCGCGAGAAGCGCGCGCCGAGAAAGCCGGGCACCGACGTGTCGTCGCCCGGATGCGCGAGCCCTTCGATCAGCCCGGCCGGATCGATCAGGAACGTGCGGATGATCGACGGATAAAGGCTCTTGTAGTCGAACACGAGCACCGAGTCGTACAGGCCGGGTCGCGAATCCATCACGAAGCCGCCGGGACTGTTCTGGCCGGTCACGTCGCCGAGGTTCGGCGCGACGTAGCCGAGCCGGTGCATGCGCGGCAGGTACAGGTGCGTGAACGCGGCGACCGAGCCGCCGGTGCGATCGGCCGCGAGGCCCGTGACGGTCGCGCGTTCGAGCGCGAAGGACAGCAGGTCGGCCTTGTCGAAGATGCGCGTGACGAGTTCGCAGTCCTTCAGGTTGTAGTGCGCGAGCGCGGGCTTGTCGTGATCGAAGCGGCGCTGGATCTCGTCCATCCGCTGATACGGATTGTCGATCGACTTGCCTTCGCCGAGCAGCGACTGCGATACGTATTCGAGGCTGAACGACGGGAACGTCCACGTCGCCGATTTCAGCATGTCGATGCCGTCGAGGATCAGGCGGCCGGCCGCGCCCGCGAAGAAATGGTCGGGCTGCTGCCCGTGCGCGCGCCATTCGAGCACGCTGCCGCCGCGCCCGAGCTTCAGCGGCACGCCGTATTGCTCCGCGTGCGCATGCAGGATGCGCAGGTCGAACTGCACGAGGTTCCAGCCGATCACCGCATCGGGATCGTGTTCGTCGAACCAGTCGTTGAGCCGCGCGAGCATGTCGGGCCGGCTGTCGCAGTAGTCGAGCTTGAAGTCCGCGGCGCGCGCGTCGCCGTTCGGCGGGCCGAGCATGTAGACCTGCCGCTGCCCGCAGCCTTCGAGCGCGATCGAATACAGCTCGCCGTGGACGCTCGTCTCGATGTCGAGCGATACGCAGCGCAGCGCGGGACGATAGCCGGTCGCGGGCTTCAGTTCGCCGTCGGTCAGCGTGCCGTCGCGGCCGGCCGTGCCGCGAAACTGCACGGGCGCCGTGATGAAGCGCTCCATCGTATAGCGGTCGGGCGGCTGCACGTCGGCTTCGTAGACGTCGACGCCGGCCGCGGCGAGGCGTTTCTGGAGTCCGGACAAATGGCGGTAGCGGCGGCAGTAGAGGCCGGCCACCGCGCGCTGGCGGAAGTCGCGCAGCGCGAGCGGGCGCAGTTCGGCATCGCGCTCGCCGGCCAGCGTGCGTTCGGCGAGCGCCCGCTGCTCGGCCGGCACGAACGCGACGGCTTCCTGCGGGCGCAGCCGCACGCGGCGCGGACCGTGTTCGGTTGCCAGCCAGAACTCGATCTCGATGCCGGACGCGGTGTCCCGCCAGTGGCGGGTGAGGATGAAACCCTGCTCGAACGCAGTCAAAACACTTGCTCGTCGTGGATGCCCAGGCGGCGGATTTTAGCGCTTCTCGCGCGGTTCCCGCCGAAGCGGCGCCGCTGGCATCGGGTGGCAGGACGCGGCGCCGGATCCGCCACGTGGTGCGCGTGGCATCGACCGCGTGAAGCAATCGGCGTCGCGCGCAGGCCGGATGACGTTCGGGCGGTACGCATTCGTCGGTCGAGCGCGCGAGCGCGTCGGCCGGCAGCTGCGGCAGCGGTGCCGCAGCGCAGGCCCTAGGCCGGCATCGGCGCGAATTCCCGTTTCAGGTCTTCCGGTCGCTGCGGTCGCTGGTACAGATAGCCCTGCGCATACTGAATCCCGACCGCTTGCAGCGCGCGATGCTGCTCTTCCGTCTCCACGCCCTCCGCAATGATCTTCAGGCCGTAGTGGTGCGCGACGGCGGCGATCCCTTCGATCAGTTTCGCGTTGCCCGTCGTCAGCCGGGAGATGAACTGTCGATCGATCTTCACGTAGTCGAACGGAAAGCGCGACAGCATGTCGAGGTTGCTGTGGTGCGTGCCGAAGTCGTCGATCGCGAACTTCGCGCCTTTCGCGCGCAGCGTGGCGAACATCTCGGTGGTGCGCGGATTCTTCTCGAGCAGGATGCGCTCGGTGACTTCGAGCACCAGCGTGCAGCCCGGCGGAAGCCGGCGGATCGCGTCTTCGACGACGGACACGAAGCGCGCGCGTTCGAGATCCTTCGGCGCGACGTTGATCGCGACATGCAGCGGCATCGACGGCGCGAGCGCGGACAGTTCCGAGATGGCCGTGCGCAGCACGAATTCGGTCACCTTCGGCAGGATCGTGCTCGATTCCACCTGCGGGACGAACACCGCCGGACTGATGGGCCCCCATTTCGGATGCTGCCAGCGCAGCAGCGCCTCGACGCCGACGGTCCTGCGCGTTTCGACATCGACGATAGTCTGATAGACGACATGAAACTCGTTGCGCTTCAGCGCATTGCGAACGGCCTTCAGCAACAGCCGGCGCGGCGCCATCGCGAGCAGGTACGCGGCCGCGACGAGGCCGTTGACCAGCAGCGCGATCGTCACGCAGATCAGTCCGTAGCGCCGCTGCACCTGCGAAACGTAGGGTTCCGACGAGGTGACGGAGACCGTGAACGGCCAGGCGCTCGACGCGATCGTGCTGCCGGTGGGCGGCGCCGCGCCGAACGGCGGCACGAACGCGCCATGCTGATCGATGCTTCCGGCGCCTTCGATCGACAGCGTGGCCGTTTCCGCCCCGAAGCGGGTGCCGTGCGCGAGCATGTCCGCCAGATAGTCGCCTTCGACCACATAGAGGACGCCGGATTCGGGCGCGGTCGCACGAAACGCCGTCAGCACCGGAACGCGATGCTGAAACGGCGTTTGCCGAAGCAGCGTGATGGCCGTCATCCCCGGCTCGGGCGCGCGAATGTATGCGGCGAGCGGGACGTCGATCGCGCCCAGTGCCGACGAGCATGTGACGCGACCGTCGTTCGCCAGCCCGACGGCCCGAAGATAGCGCAGGTGAGTGCCTACTTCGGCGAGCGTCCGGAAGATCGTCATGCAGGGTCGCCCGACCAGCGCGTCCAGCTCGGCCGGGTGACGCGAGCGAATCCCGTCGAGAATGCGGTCGACCGATATCACGATGTCGTTCGCGACGACGCGTTCGTGCTGCGCGATCGCGTCGCGTGCCAGGCGCCCGGCAACGACGAGCGCGACCACGAACACGAGGATGCAGACGATCAGGGCAAACGGGAAAACGACGTGCGGCCACGCGCCGCTGCGCTGGAATGCGGGCTTCGTGGGCAGTGCGGGCGCGGCAGGTCCTCGGGTCGTACTTGTTGTTGTACGCATGAGAATGCAGATCGAACCGGTCGATGGTTAGACGCGATGCGTTCGCCGTGCCTGGCCGGGGCACCGCGGCTCGCGCCGATATCGGGACGCAAAGCGATTCTACGCTCGCGAAACGCACGAAGCGGCATCGCGGCGGGGCGCTGGATTCGAGGCGCTTCTCCGTAACATACCCCGACCACGCATGTATATCGGTATCGCACACGAAAAAAAACCGGCCGCATCGGTGAGCGGCCGGGACAGAAGACACCTTCTCTTGGCACGAGGATGGTGCGCGGCAAGTATAAGGCGTGCAGCCCTCGATTACGAAATATTGATATTCAAAAATCGCGTAATTTCTTAATTGATGCTTGCGGGGAAATATTTGCATCGCGCGTCATCTCCGGCGATCCAGGCATCGGCGCGCCTTGAACGAGGTCCAGCCCGCGTGCTGCGGGCTGTTCCAGCGCGTGCATCGGCGACAGCAGCGCTTCAGAAATCGTCGCGCATCTTGTGGAGCAGGTCGCGGGGAGATTGATGCGTGTCCACGGCGGTGAGGACGTCGGTCAGGAACCACGGCAGGTTCAGCTGCGTGTCGGAATCGCCGACGCACACGCGAATCGGCGGCGCTTTTGATGCAGCGCGGGAGCCGGGCGCCGTGCCGGCGGACGTGGAGGACGGTACGCAGTTTTTCGCTTGCTGCGGGACCGGCGACGCGGCGCTGCCGGCGAGTGCCGGCAAGCTGGCGGCGGCAAGCAGGATCACGAGGGCGAACGGGGCGGCGCGTTTCATGTGAATCTCCGGCGATGCACGTTCGACACCGTCGGCGAATCCTAGTTCGGCGTCGTCGGGGGGATTGGCTTTCAGCGTTCCGGCCCCGTGCGCGACGACATGTGCATGCCGAAGCGACCGCGCGGCTGCCGCGCCGGTTCGAGCTCGCCCGCACCGGATCGATCGTTCAAACGTCAAGAATCGTTTGGATCTCCGGCAGACGCTTGCGGTGCGGAATGCGCTCCTTTATCGTGCCGCCACGACGGCGCCGATACAGGGCGTCGAGCCAGTTCGCAAAGGAGCATTCGTCATTACCGCATTCAATCGTCGCACGCATGTTCGTGCCTTTCTCGTCGCATCGGTCGCGTATCTCAACCTGGCTCATCCCGCGTCGGCGGCCTACACGGAATCGTGGATGAGCGATCACGACGTCAACGCGTACGCGCAGCAGGTCAAGCATCCGCCCGTGGCGGCGAGCAGCGCGGCGGCCGTGAAGCCGGGGCGGCAAACCGTTCGTTCGCAATCACAGTCGCAGTCGAAGGCGCCGGTCGCGGCGCATGCCGGCGCGAAACCTGCGCCGAACGCACACGCGGCTCCCGCGAAGACCGGCAAGGTGCAACATGCGGCCGGCGCCGAGCCGAAGGCGCATGTCGCCGCGAAGCCGAAGGCCGCGCCGGCACACATGAGCACAGCCGCCCGGCATTGACGTGGCGCGCACAGCAGCGTGCGTCGTCCATCGATGCACGCGGCGATAACCGTAGCATTCGACGATCGGGGAGAACTCCATGTCGCTGATGGATCGCCTGTTGTCACGCGGCGTGCAGACTCCCGCGTCGAGAAGGCGCGTGATCGTGCGGGTCTGGCTCGACGAGCAGGGGCGCGTCCGCGATCTCAAGGTCAGGCGCAGCTGCGGCGACCCCGCGCTCGACACGAAAGCGCTGCACGCGATCGCCGTGATGCGCTTCCCCGGCGGTCACCTCGGCTCCGGCGGGAAATCGGCCAAGCGCTGGCACGATCTCGATTACCCGGTGGACTGACGGCGCGTCACGGACCCCGTAACGGCGCTTCAATTCCGCGTACCGCGTAGTCGTAGAAGCGACTGCCCGCGGCGATCTTCGCGCCGTCGCACGCCGCCTGGAATTCCATCTCGCGCTCGTTGTACAAGCATCATCTTCACGATGAGCCGCGAGCCATTGCGATACGCGTCCCATCGCATGTTCGCGGCCATCGCCGACATCCGGTCGCCGGGCAGGATCGGTCGAGCCTGGAAGTGTTGCAGGCCGCCTTGACGGCGGAATGTCGGAATTCGGTCGGGCAATCGTCGGCATCGCGCCGGATCGCGACCGGCCTGCGCGAGCCGGCCCGTATGCGGTGCTCGGCTCAGTGCACGCCTGCCGATGCGATCGAGCGCATCGTGTCGGTGATGCGCACGCAACGCGACAGGCCGAACGTCTCGGCTTCGCGGCGTTCCGGTTCGCTGCTCGCGACGGCCACCGCGCGCTCGGGCGGCACGCCCAGCGCTTGCAGCGCGACGTCGAACGGATGCTGATTTGCTACGGAGTCCTGCTGATTTGCGTCGGTCACGACGACCGAGAAGCGGTCGAGGTTCGCGCGGCCGAACTGGCCTTCGAACATGTCGCTGAGCCGGGCGGCCGGCAGCGTCGTGACGAGACCGAGTCGATATCCTTGCTCCGACGCGCTGTCGAGCCACTGGATGATCGCATCGCGCTGGTTGCGCGATTCGTGCGAATCCGGTGTCGCTTCGATCTGCGCGAATGCGGCGTCGAGACGGGTGACGATGGCTTCGATGACCACGGTGATTCCTCTCCTGAGACGTGACGGTCCGTTCGCGGACGGGAATGCCCGACACCTTAGCGTCGATCCGGAAATTGCTACCAATTAATATTTATAGCCGACTCATAGGGTTTGACTGATGAATCGAGCGGCGAGCCAGTACCGGCGCGGGATGCACGCGATCCATGTGTTCGGGACGAATGGCATCGTATCGATGGCGTTCGATGTGACGCCCCCGACGCATGCGCGATATGAATGCACCGGGTGTGTGCACACGAAAAAACGGCGTATCGGGCGAGGTGCGCCCGATACGCCGTCTTGCGATGCCGCGTGGCCGTCGACGCTCAGTGCAGCTTGATCGACGGCTGGTTGCGGCTTTGCAGCCAGTGGCTCAGCGACTGGAACAGCGCGCGCTTCAGTCCGTACACGCTGAACAGGTGCTTGCGGTACAGGAACTTGTACAGCCCGATCGCGGCGAGCCCGTCGACGATCAGCGAGCGCGAACGCACGCCGAGGTCGGCCTGATAGACGGCACCTGCCTGGCCGAGCGACACGACGGTGCCCGCGTCGCGGAACGTGAAGCCCGCCACCGGCTTGCCGGCGAGGCGCCGCGCGAGCGCTTCGCCCAGGTACACGGCCTGCTGGTGCGCGACCTGCGCGCGCG
Source organism: Burkholderia sp. BCC1998 (assembly GCF_905339875.1). Classification (NCBI taxonomy): domain Bacteria; kingdom Pseudomonadati; phylum Pseudomonadota; class Betaproteobacteria; order Burkholderiales; family Burkholderiaceae; genus Burkholderia; species Burkholderia sp. BCC1998. The sequence continues at coordinate 8,374 of NZ_CAJPHE010000027.1, read as the reverse complement.
GCGGCAGGAAGCCGCCCGCGTCGGCCGACGGGCACGCGGCGCAGTCGCCGAACGCGTACACGTGCGGATCGTCGGGCGTCTGCAGCGTCTCGGTCACGATCACCTGGTTCGACCGGTTGAGCGCGATGTCGCCGAGTTCCCGCAGCATCGCGGGGCCCGCGACGCCGGCCGCCCAGATCGTGATGTCGCTCGCGAGCCGCTCGCCGGCCGCGGTCGTGACCGCGTCCGCGCCGACCTCCGCGACGCGCGTGTCCGTCAGCACGTCGACATTCAGCGTGCGCAGTTGCGCGTGCATCTTGGCCGACAGCCTTGCGTCGAGCGCCGGCAGGATGCGCGGGCCGCCTTCGATCAGCCGGATGTGCACGTCGCGTGCGGACACCAGCGCCTTGAAGCGATACGTCGTCAGCTGCTGGATCGCATGGCGCAGCGCGGCGGCCAGTTCGACGCCCGTCGCGCCCGCGCCGATCACGTTGATGCAGATCGGCGCGGCGCTGCGCGCCGGCTGCTGCTCGGCCAGGTGGTTCGCCTTCGTGCACGCGGCGAGGAACTTGCGGCGGAAGTCCTCGGCCTGGTCGAGGTTTTCGAGCGGCAACGCGTGGCGCGCGGCGCCCGGCACGTTGAAGAAATTCGTCACGCTGCCGACGGCCAGCACCAGATCGTCGTAGCCGAGCTCGCGCTGCGGCAGGATCTCCGTGCCGTCCGCGTCCTGCACCGCGGCGATCGTCGCCGTGCGTGCCGCGCGGTCGACCCGCTGCAGCGCGCCCTGCACGAAGCGGAAGCCGTGGCGCTTCGCCTGCGCCGCGTATTCGATCGTGTGCGAGGCCGGATCGCGATGGCCGGACGCGGCTTCGTGCAGCAGCGGCTTCCAGAAGTGCGTCGGGTAGCGGTCGACGAGCACGACGTCGGCTTGCCCGCGGCGGCCGACCGTGTCGCCGAGGCGCGTGGCGAGCTGCAGGCCGCCGGCGCCGCCGCCGACGATCACGATGCGCGGCACGCGCGGTGCGCGATCCGTTGCAAGGGTAGGCGTGATGGTGTCCATGTTGTGGCTCCCGCTGATGACGATTCGGATGACATTGCTCAAGAACCGACGATATAGTTTTGAACCTACGCGAACAATTTAATGTTTATAAGCGACTCATATGTATTCACTTATAGGAAAGACCGCGACGTTCCGGCAGCTGAAGGCGCTGGACATGATTGCGCGGCTCGGCAGCGTGTCGCGCGCGGCCGAGGAGCTGAACCTGACGCAGCCGGCCGTGTCGCTGCAGGTGCGCCTGCTCGAGGAGGCGGTGGGCGCCGCGCTGCTGCAGCGGGTGGGGCGCGGCGTGCAGCTGACCGCCGCCGGTGAAATCGTGTCGCGCTATGCGCGCGAGATCCTGCATCTGTGGAGCGAGGCCGGCGACGAAGTGGCCGCGCTGACGGGCGATCTCGGCGGCACGCTGCGGATCGGCGCGATCACGACGGCCGAGTACCTGATCCCGCCGCTGCTGGTGAAATTCACCGCGACGCGTCCGCACGTGAAGACCTATTTCAAGGTCGGCAATCGCGACGACATCATCCGCATGCTCGCGACGCATGAAATCGATCTCGCGGTGATGGGCAGCGCGCCGAAGGAGCTGCGTACGCACGCGGTCGAATTCGCGAAGCATCCGATGGTGTTCGTCGCGGCGCCCGGCCATCCGCTGATGCAGCGCAAGCGCGTCGCGCTGAAGGATCTCGAATCCGCGCACCTGCTCGTGCGCGAACGCGGCGCGGGCACGCGTTCCACGGTCGAGAGCCTGTTCAAGACGGCCGGCCATCGCTTTCACGTGGGCTCCGAACTGTCGAGCAACGAGGCGATCAAGCAGATGGCCGAAGCGGGGCTCGGCGTCGCGTTCCTTTCGTTGCACGCGTGTGCACTCGAGTTGCGCACCGGGCTGCTCGGGCAGTTGCCGTTTCCGGGTAACCCGATCGAGCGCGAATGGTATGTGGTCACGCTCGCCGACCGGCGGATCTCGCAGGTGACGGGGCTGTTTCGCGATTTCCTGATCAAGCAGGGCGCGCCGGTGATCGACGGCGCGACCGTCGCGCCGCACGAGCGGCGGCGCAAGTAGGCCGACGCGGGCGGCGCGTGTGTCCTGTGTCGCGGCGGTTAAACGATCCCGAAGTCGTCGTTGCTGTCGGGAATCGACGCGAGCAGCCGCTCGAGCCGGTACCAGCCGATCATGCGCAGGCAACGTGCGGCGAGTGTCGCGCGGATACTGCCGGAACGAGGACGGGAAACAGGGCGGGAAGCGGGGCGAGAAGCGCGGCGGGAAGCAACGCAGGTGGCCCCGGACGGCGGCGGCGCGGCGAGCGTCGCGCGAAACGGGCGGCAATCGGGCATGACGGGCTCCGTAGGTGTCGGATGAGGCGATCGTAGGCGTGTCGGCGCTTGCCGGCGCGCAGGCGCGGATCGGCTTGAGCAGAAACGGATGATCTTTTTCCGCGCGCTGCGGGAACGGGCGTTCAGGCCCGGCAAGCACCGCGGAAAAGCGTCACAATGCGCGTTCGACACCCGATCTGGTGGAGGGGAACCATGAGCGATCCGATTCTCGCCGCGCCGACCGACAACGGCGTGCCGGTCAGCCTGCGCTCCAGCCGCGGGCTCGGCTGGCGCGGCTTCGGCGCGTCGCTGCTGGAGATTCGCGCGGGCACGTACCGGATTCCGGCCGCCGAGCATCACCGCATCGGCGTGCATATCGGTTCGCCCGTGCGCGCGGATTGTGTGTGCGACGGCGAACGCGTGTCGCGCATCCAGGCGCACGGCGACGTCGACGTGATTCCCGCCGGCTTGCCGGGCCGGTGGACCGACAGCGCCGACTGCCGGATCCTGCACATCGCGCTCAGCGACACGTTCGTGCGGCGCACGTTCGAGCAACTCGAACTGAAGCCGTCGCAGGCGCAGATCCGCCGGCGGCTGCAGGTGCGCGATCCGCGCCTGCAGCACATCGCGTGGGCGATGGCCGCCGAACTCGAGGCGGAAGACGCGTCGGACCCGCTCTATGCGGAGAGCCTGTGCACGGCGCTCGTCGCGCGGCTGGTCGACAGCCAGCCGGCGTTCCGCGAGCGCCGGCGTACGCTTGCGCCGAAGGCGGCGGCCCGCGTGATCGACTATGTCGAGGCGAACCTCGAGCGACGCATGACGCTCGCCGAACTCGCGGCGCTCGTGTCGATCAGCGTGCCGCATTTCAAGGTGCTGTTTCGCGAGACGCTCGGGATGCCGGTGCATCAGTACGTGGTGCGGCGGCGGGTCGAGCGTGCGAAGGCGTTGCTGCTCGAAGGCCGGCTCAGCATCAGCCAGATCGCGCTCGAAGCCGGGTTTGCGCATCAGAGCCACATGGCGAACTGGATGAATCGCGTGCTGGGCGCGACGCCGACGGAGATCGCGCGGTCAGGGGCGCGGGGTGGGCTGAGGCTCGCTTATGACGGCGACGACCGTTGATCGAGCGCGGTGGCTCAATGTCCGCGCGTGCGCGACGACGATCGGTGAGTGCTCGATTCGTCACGCGCAGACAATGCTTCGTTTCGACTGCATGAGCGTGGCTGGCAGCACCATGCGAGCCTCGACCGCAAGCGTTCGACACCGTGTCGTACAACGTCCGGTTCCTGCCATGCAGCGGACAAATCCGGCACGCACCTGATCCGTCATCCTTTCCTGTTCGCGTCATCCGTCCGTGCGCGTCACGTTGGCGATGCGCACCGACAATCACATCACCTTCATCCCCCAGGAGCGGATCGTGTTCGTGATTTTCGGCGCATCAGGCAACGTCGGACTGTCGACTGCAACGACCCTGCGTCAGGCAGGCCATCCCGTGCGCGCGGTGCTGCGCGACGCACGCCGGCGCGATCGTTTCGCGCAACTCGGCTGCGACGTCGCGATTGCCGACCTGACCGACGCACGCGCGGTTGCGGCGGCGCTCGATGGCGCGCAAGCCGTGCAGATGCTGTGTCCGGTGCCGGTCGCGGACAGCGACCCCGCGGCAACGATGGAGCGGACGATCGACATCGTGACCGGCGCGCTTGCCGCGAATCCGCCGCCGGCGCTGCTCGCGCTGTCGGACTACGGCGCGGAGCGTGAAGGCAACACGGGCATCACGCGGCTCTTTCATCGTCTGGAAGAAGCGGTGAAGACGGTTCCGACGCGGCTCACGCTGCTGCGCTCGGCCGAGCACCTGCAGAACTGGACGCGCGTGTTGCCTGTCGCGCTCGCAACCGGTGTGCTGCCGAGCTTTCACCATCCGGTCGACAAGGCGTTTCCGACGGTCTGGGCGCCCGATGTGGGTGTCGCGGCGGCGCGGTTGCTGCTCGATTCCGCCGAAACCGGCAACGGGCCGCGTATCGTCAGCATCGAAGGGCCGCAGCGCGCGAGCGTGCGGGACATCGCGGATACGCTCGGCGCGGCGGCCGACCGCGAGATCGTCGCGCGCGAACTGCCGCGCGACGCATGGACCGCGACGCTGTTGCGCGCGGGGCTCAGCGAACGGCATGCGCAATTGATCGTCGATCTGTACGACGTGCACAACGCAGGACAGATCGATGTCGAGGCAGGCGTGTCGGAGCGGGTGTACGGCACGACGACACTGGCGGAGGCGCTCGCGACGCTGGTGCGCGCGCACGCGCGATGAGCGGGGCGGCGGCTGGAAGGATGCGCGTTACGCCTGCCGCCGTGCCCTGCCGGACACCGCATACGCGACCGACCCGATCACGATCCCCCAGAACGCCGATCCGAGCCCGAGCCACGTCATCCCCGAAGCGGTCGCGAGGAACGTGATCACCGACGCTTCGCGATGGGCCTCGTCCTCGAAGATCCCGTGCACGTTCGCGCCGATCGCACCGATCAGCGCGAGCCCCGCGAGGATCGCGACGAACGCCTTCGGCAGCGCGAAGAACAGCGTGACGATGGTGCCGGCAAAGAGCCCGCCGATCAGGTAGATCACGCCGTTCGCGATGCCCGCGATATAACGCCGGTCCGGATCCTCGTGCGCGTCCTTGCCGGTGCACAGCGCCGCGGTGATCGCCGCGACCACGATCGTGATCCCGCCGAAGCACGCGACCGCGAGCGACATCACGCTGGTTGCCGTGATGATCGGCCGCGCGCTCGTGTGGTAGCCCGACACGCGCAGGATCGTCATCCCCGGCAGGAACTGGCCGGTGAGACTGACGACGACGAGCGGCAGCGCGAGGCTGAGCGTCGTGCCGAGCGTCCATTCGGGGGCGATGAAGACCGGCCGCGCGATGCTCGGCGACACGTTGCCGAGATGCGCCATCCCGAGCAGCGTGGCGAGCGCGGCGCCCGTCAGCAGCACGAGCACGATGCTGTAGCGCGGCAGCAGGCGCTTGAAGATCACGTACGCGGCGATCATCCCGAACCCGAGCACCGGCTGCGCGGTCGCGGCGGAGAACGCGCGCATGCCGAACGGCAGCAGGATGCCGGCTATCATCCCGCACGCGATGCCGCGCGGAATATGGCGCACGAGCCGGTCGAAATAGCCGGTGATGCCGATCACGAGAATGATCAGCGCGGCCGTGATGTACGCGCCGACGGCCTGGTTCAGCGTCAGTTGTGGGAAGAGGCCGACGAGCAGCGCGGTGCCGGGCGCCGACCATGCGGTCACGACCGGCACCTTCAGTTTCCAGCTCGCGAACAGCCCCGACACGCCCGCGCCGATCGAGATCGCCCAGACCCACGAAGCCACCATCTCGTTGGACGCATGCGCGGCCTGCGACGCCTGGAAGAAGATCGCGAGCGGGCCCGCGTAGGAAATCAGCACCGCGAGAAAGCCCGCCGTGACCGCGGAGACGGACCAGTCGTTGCCGATCGAGCGGATCGCGCCCGGCGAGGTGTTCGGTTGCATCGTCGTAGGGGAGTGCGGCGCGCGGCCGGGAGGCTGAGCCGGGGCGAATGATTGTTGGAACCCCGGACGAGTCGTCATTCTGGACATTGCCGGCGGAATTGGCAATTCGCCGATGACGCTCGGTGTTGTCGGCTTTTTGTAATGAACGCGCGCCGGGGCGGCTTGGCGCGCGTCGTCGCATCGTCGGATCGGGCGGCTTCACGGCGGAGCGCGGCCCCGCTCGCGCGTCACGTACTGATCTGAAGATACCCGTCGACCGCGGCGACCTTCGCACCGCCGCCCGTCGACAGCGATGCCGTGCCCTGGTCGAACGGGTGCACGGGCGTGTCGGTCGGCGTCCACGCATGGCGCGCCAGCAGTTCGCGATACCCGCCGCGGATCACGAAGCCGCCGCATTTCTCCGCATAGGCGTCGCGCCGCATCCGGTACGCGCGCGGCAGGTCGTACCACGGCAGCCTCGGCAGGTCGTGATGCACGAGGTGGTAGTTGTTGTTCAGGTACAGCAGCCGCATCGCAAAACCGGCCTCGTTGATCGCGATGCGCGCCTTCGGATGCCGCGCGGCGCGGTGCTCGAACAGCGAACGGATCATCGCGAGCGACAGCGCGGGCCACGTCACCGCCAGCAGGTAGTACCACCACGGCACGCCGATCGCCCACTGCAGCCACGCGAGCAGCGCGACCACGCAGGCGGCGTGCGTCGCCCACATCGGCAGATAGCGGAAGTCGCCGCGCCGGAACGCGGCGAACGCGTCGGCGAACATCGCGGCGATGCTCGTCGGCGGCCCGAACACGAGACGTCCGAGGAAGGTGGTGCGCGCAACCGTCAGCGCGCGACGCCAGCGCGGCAGCCGCGCCCACTGCTCGCGCGACACGTAGTTCGTTTCCGGGTCGACGCCCGGCACGGTCAGGTCCTCGTCGCGGTGATGGTCGAGATGCGTGTCGCGATAGAGCGTGTACGGGTACCAGATCGTCAGCGGCGGATAGCCGAGCAGCCGGTTCACGAACGCGGAGCGCGTCGGATGGCCGTGCAGCAGCTCGTGCTGCAGCGACATGTGCCACGCGCCGAGCAGGACCAGCGGCGGCGTCGCGGCCGCGAGCGACAGGCGCTCGGCACGCACGAGCAGCAGCACGGCGAGCCAGCCGCCGTAGATTGCGACGACCAGCAGCCAGGTCGGCCACTCGGTACGGGCAGTGAAGCGGGCGTCGAGCGCGGCGATCGCGCGCGCGTGGTCGACGTCGAAGTATTCGGCCATGGTGCTGGGGCGGATGAAGCGGGTGAAGCCGGTGAAGCGGGCGATATACGGATAACCGGTAGCGGACGATCGCGCCGGTGCGGGCTGCGATGCGGTTGGCCGACAGGTGTCGCGGCTCGCGGTCAGCCGCTGAAGCGGCATGCGACGGCGTCGCGACACTGGAACGCTAACCGGGCCGCGTAGTCAGGCCAACCAAGCAATTCGGATTTGCTTATCGCTGCGCGGCCGATAAGCATTGGCCGCCCCGGCCCCGGCCCCGGCCCCGGCCCCGGCCGCGTGCCGCACCCCGGTGACGCCCGGGCGAACGGGCTTTCTCCAGGGCGCCGCCAATGCGTAGAATGCCCGCATGAGCCAATGGATCGCCGGACTGCCGATGTACAACGTGACGCCGCGCCACGCCGCGCTGTGGCGCGCGCTGCTGCATGACGCGCTCGATGCGTTCGCGCGCGCCGGCGGGCCGGCCGGCGTCGCGTTGCTCGACGAGCCGTTCGGGGATCTGCACGCGCTGTGGCGCCGCAACGACCTGCTGTTGTCGCAGACGTGCGGTTATCCGTACCGGATGCTCGGATTGCGCGATACCGCGCACCTGATCGCGACACCGGCCTTCGATGCCCCCGGCTGCGACGGCGCGCGCTACAGCAGCGTGCTGGTCGCGTCGGCGCGCGTGCATGCGGGCGGCGCGACGACGCTGGCCGCGTGTCGCGGATTGCGAGCCGCCTTCAACGGCGCGGATTCGCACAGCGGGATGAACGCGTTCCGGCACGCGGTCGCGCCGCATGCGCACGACGGACGGTTCTTCGGTTCGGTCGTGTCGTTCGGCTCGCACCTGAACGTGCTGCGCGCGCTGGCGGCAGGCGTTGCCGATTGCGCGGCGATCGATTGCGTGACCTTCGCGTACGTGCGTGACGCGCTGCCCGAGTTGCTGAAAGAGATCCGGATCATCGGCATGACGGCGTCGGCGCCGGGGTTGCCGTTGATCGCGTCGAAAGCGCTGGAAGGGCGGCTCGTGGAGGCGTTGCAGGATGCGCTCGATCACGCGGTCGCGCTCGATCCGGCGCGGGCGAGCGCACTGCGGCTGAAGGGATTCGAGCGCCTGCCGCCGGGCGCGTACGACACGATTGCCGGGTTCGCGCGGGACGCGGCCGCGCACGGGTATCCCGAGCTGGCGTGATGCGGTGGCGGGGGGGGCGGGGGCCCCCCCCCCCCCCCCCGCCCGCCAAAGGACACCACCCGCCCGATTACCCC
>NZ_CAJPHE010000026.1:0-96469 GCF_905339875.1 Burkholderia sp. BCC1998 | reverse complement strand
GTGCAGAAATGCGCGATCTCAGTGAATGTCAGGACGGCCGATCGATCAGATCGCAATCCCGGAGTCTTGCAGTTTGTCGATTTGCAGGCATGTCGCAGTTCAACCGATCTGCGATCCATGTCCTGCGACGACACGCCAGCCGCTGCCCGATCGGCGCCACAGGCGCGTGTAGGCGAACGTGCCGTTGAATGCGGTGCCGTCGAAACAACCGGCAAGCATGGCCTTCGTCGTGGTGAGGATCATCTCGCCGATCGCTTTTGCCTGCGTTTCCCGAATATCGAGTGTGTCGAGACGCAGCAGTTTCGCGCGATGGGCGGTCAGGTCGTCGTGCTTCGAGATGACCTGTCCGCTCGGAACGGTGAAGACCAGCTCGTCATCCAGCAACGTGTCCAGTGCGTCGACGTCGTTGGCGAGCATTGCCGCTCGAAGTGCGGTTTCATAGGGTTCGATGACTGCACGAACGGTATCCATATCGGGGCCTCGCATCAGTTCGAAGGATCAGGATTCCACGCATGGTCGGCGGGCGTGCCGCGCTGCCGACAAACAGTACGGCGGTTCCGCGTTCGCAGCCCAATCGACTGCATGGCCGTCGAACGGGCAACAATCGCCTCCTCAAGCAGAGGAACACGGTTCTTCCATACCTTGCATGACGGCCTTACCCGTCAGCGCGCTCGCATCGAGCGTGGCGCCTGCGCCCCAATTCAATGCTTCGCCTGCGCCCCATTGACTTCCCGCCGAAACGCCCCCGGGCTCGTCCCCGTCCATTTCCGGAACGCACGATGAAACGCGCTGGGCTCGGTAAAACCGAGTTCCGCCGCGATTTCCGCGACGCTGAGCGTTTGTCCGCGCAGCAGCGACTGGGCCAGCGCGCCGCGCAGTTCGTCCTTGATCGACGCGAAGCTCTGCCCCTCGCTGCGCAGGCGTCGCCGCAGCGTCGCGGGCGTCGTGCCGAGGCGCACGGCCAGCGTGTCGAAGTCCGGCCACTCGCTGGCCGGCAGCGCCTTCAGTCGTGCGCGCGTCTTCGCCACCCAGCCGGTGTCGTGCCGATAGCGCACGAGCAGGTTGCCGGGCGCGCCGCGCAGGAAGGTCTTCAGCGCCTGCCCGGAGCGGATCGTCGGCAGCGCGAGGTACGTGGCGTTGAACGCGAGCCGGCTGTCGGGACGGTCGAAATGCACGGGCACACCGAAGAACTGGTGGTAGTCACCGCGCTGGTCGGGGCTCGGGCACGCGAAATCGATGCGCTGCAGCGGAATGCGCCGGCCGATCAGCCAGCAGGCGACGCCGAGCAGGATCAGCCAGAACGTCCGGTAAGCGAACGCCGAATACGGTGCGCCTGCCTGCGTGAGGACGATCTGCGCCTGGCCGTCGGCGACCACGAGCTCGCCGTGCGGTTCGTCGAGCACGACACGCAGGAACTGCAGCGCACGCCGCAGCGCCTTCTCGAGCGTGCCCGCGTGCAGCACGGCATGGCACAGCAGCGTGAAGCTGCCGCGCCGCATCGGGCGGGCCGCGAGCCCGAAGAATTCGTCATCGATCGCGCTGGCGATCGCCAGCCACAACCGGCCGTATTGCTGCGGTGTGACGGGCTCGCGCACGGCGGCCGGCAGGCCGGCGGCACGCAGCACGGCCTCGGTCGGCATCTGCCGCCGGCGCAGGCTCTCGAGCGCATCCTCGACGAAACCCGGCGAGATCATCTGCGGCCCCATTTTTTCATGTCCTCCAGACATGGCAAAAGCGATCACGATTCTAGATTCTGTTTGTCATTGATTGCAATGTGACGGCTGTCTACCATCATCGATATACCCCCGGTTCGCCGGCGGTCATAACGAACAGGAGACACGCATGCGTGATGGAGCAACCGCCCGGGTGGTGCCGGCCTACGCCGACGCCGTGGCCGGCTTCCGTATCGACACCGTCGCCGCACATCTGCACGGCGACCTGGAGCAGGGCCTGAACGCCTGCGTCGAATGCTGCGACCGGCATGCGGCGGCGGATCCGGATGCGATCGCGCTCGACTGGATCGACGTCGGCGGCCGGCACCGCAGCTTCACGTTCGCGCAGATGCAGGCGCTGTCGGCGCGGGTCGCGAACCTGCTGGTCGAGGAGGGCGTGAAGCCGGGCGACGTGGTCGCCGGCCTGTTGCCGCGCACGCCGGAACTCGTCGCGACGATTCTCGGCACGTGGCGCGCAGGCGCCGTCTATCAGCCGCTCTTCACCGCGTTCGGACCGAAGGCGATCGAGCACCGGCTGCGCATGAGCGATGCGCGTCTGGTCGTCACCAACATCGCGAATCGCGCGAAGCTCGACGAGATCGTGGATTGCCCGCGGGTCGCGACGGTGCGCGAGGCGGGCGACGCGCTGCCGGCGCGCGACATCGATTTCCGTGCGGCGCTCGACGCGCAGTCCGCGCTATTCGAACCGGTGCCGCGCAAGGGCACCGACCTGTTCATGATGATGTCGACGTCGGGCACGACGGGCCTGCCGAAGGGCGTGCCGGTGCCGCTGCGCGCGCTGCTCGCGTTCGGCGCATACATGCGCGACGCGGTGGACCTGCGCGCCGGCGATCGTTTCTGGAACATCGCCGATCCGGGCTGGGCATACGGCCTCTACTACGCGATCACGGGCCCGCTGCTGCTCGGCCACGCCACGACGCTGTACGAGGGCGGCTTCACGGTCGACAGCACCTACGACGTGATCGAACGGCTCGGCATCACGAGCCTCGCCGGTTCGCCGACCGCGTACCGGATGCTGATGGCGGCCGGCACGGAAGCGGCATCGCGCCTGAAAGGGCAGCTGCGGGTCGTCAGCAGCGCGGGCGAACCGCTGAATCCGGAAGTCGTGCGCTGGTTCCACGCGGCGCTCGGCGCACCGATCTACGATCACTACGGCCAGACCGAGCTCGGCATGGTCGTGAACAATCATCACGGGCTCACGCACGTCGTCCATGCCGGTTCGGCCGGTCTCGCGATGCCCGGCTATCGCGTCGCGGTGCTCGACGACACCGGTCGCGAACTCGGCCCCGGCGAGCCCGGCAACCTCGCGATCGACATCGCGCGCTCGCCGCTGCTGTGGTTCTCCGGCTACTGGCAGCAGGACACGCCGGCGATCGCGGGCGGCTACTACCGGACCGGCGACAACGTCGAGCTCGAGCCGGACGGCACCGTGAGCTTCATCGGCCGCGCGGACGACGTGATCACGTCGTCCGGCTACCGGATCGGCCCGTTCGACGTGGAAAGCGCGTTGATCGAGCATCCGGCCGTCAGCGAGGTCGCGGTGATCGGCGTGCCGGACCCGGAGCGCACGGAGATCGTCAAGGCGTTCGTCGTGCTGTCGAAGGGCTTCGACGGCACGCCGGCGCTGGCCGACGAACTCAGCCAGCATGTGAAGCGGCGGCTGTCGGCCCACGCCTATCCGCGCGCGATCGAGTTCGTCGACGCGCTGCCGAAAACCCCGAGCGGCAAGATCCAGCGCTTCGTGCTGCGCAAGATGGAAGCCGAGAGGGTCGCTCAATCCTGACTATCGAATACTGACTACGGACTGCGAATGAACATCAAGGATCGCGTTTTTCTGATTACGGGCGCCGGCTCGGGCCTCGGTGCCGCGGTGGCGCGCATGGTGGTCGCCGAAGGCGGCAACGCCGTGCTGCTGGACGTCAACGAAGACGCCGGCGCGAGCCTCGCGCACGAACTCGGCACATCCGCACGCTTCGTGAAGACCGACGTGACGAGCGAAGCCGACGGGCAGGCCGCCGTTGCCGCCGCGCGCGCCGCGTTCGGCCGCATCGATGCGCTCGTGAATTGCGCGGGCGTCGCACCGGGCGAGAAGGTGGTCGGCCGCGAAGGCCCGCATTCGCTCGAGCGCTTCGCGCGTGCGGTATCGATCAACCTGGTCGGCACGTTCAACATGATCCGGCTGGCGGCGGATGCGATGTCGAAACAGGACGCCGACGCGGAAGGCGAGCGTGGCGTGATCGTCAACACCGCGTCGGTCGCGGCGTTCGACGGACAGATCGGGCAGGCCGCGTATGCGGCATCGAAGAGCGGCGTGGTGGGCATGACGCTGCCGATCGCGCGCGAACTCGCGCGGTTCGGCATTCGCGTGGTGACGATCGCGCCGGGCATCTTCGCGACGCCGATGATGGCCGGCATGCCGCAGGACGTGCAGGACGCGCTCGGCAAGAGCGTGCCGTTCCCGCCGCGGCTCGGCCGCCCCGAAGAATTCGCGGCGCTGGTGCGCCACGTCGCCGAGAATACGATGCTGAACGGCGAAGTCATCCGTCTCGATGGCGCGCTGCGCATGGCACCGCGCTGACACTGGAGGAATGCAATCATGACGACACAGGATCCGATCGTAATCGTCGGCGCGGCACGCACGCCGATGGGTGGTTTTCAGGGCGACCTGGCCGCGGCCAGCGCGAGCGAGCTCGGCGCGGTGGCGATCCGCGCGGCGCTCGAGCGCGCGAACGTGCCCGCGGAGCGCATCGATGAAATCGTGTTCGGCTGCGTGCTGCCGGGCGGCCAGGGTCAGGCGCCGGCGCGGCAGGCCGCGCTGAAGGCCGGCTTGCCGCTGGGTACGGGCGCGACCACGGTCAACAAGATGTGCGGCTCCGGGATGAAGGCCGCGATGTTCGCGCACGACCTGCTGCTGGCCGGATCGGCGGACGTGGCGGTCGCGGGCGGGATGGAGAGCATGACGAATGCGCCGTACCTGCTGCCGAAGGCGCGCGCGGGAATGCGCATGGGGCACGGCCAGGTGCTCGACCACATGTTCCTCGACGGGCTCGAGGATGCGTACGACAAGGGCCGGCTGATGGGCACGTTCGCGGAGGATTGCGCGCAGGCTTACCAGTTCACGCGCGAGGAGCAGGACGCGTTCGCGATCGCGTCGCTGACGCGCGCGCAACGCGCGATCGCGGAAGGGCGCTTCGTGTCGGAGATCGCGCCGGTGACGGTGAAGGCCGGCAAGACGGAAGCCGTCGTGTCGATCGACGAGCAGCCGGGCAAAGCGAAGCTCGACAAGATTCCGACGCTCAAGCCGGCGTTCCGCGAAGGCGGCACGGTGACGGCCGCCAATTCGTCGTCGATTTCCGACGGTGCGGCCGCGCTCGTGATGATGCGCCGCTCGGAAGCGGACCGGCTCGGCCTCGCGCCGAAGGCGGTGATCGTCGGGCATTCGACCTACGCGAACAAGCCGGGCCTGTTCGCGACGGCGCCGATCGGCGCGATCCGCAAGCTGTCGGAGAAAACCGGCTGGAACCTGCGCGACGTCGACCTGTTCGAGATCAACGAAGCGTTCGCGGTGGTTGCGATGGCCGCGATGCGCGATCTCGACCTGTCGCACGACAAGGTGAACGTGCACGGCGGCGCGTGCGCGCTCGGCCATCCGATCGGCGCATCGGGCGCACGCGTGATGGTGACGCTGCTGGCCGCGCTCGAAGCGTATGGGCTCAAGCGCGGCGTCGCGTCGCTGTGCATCGGCGGCGGCGAGGCGACGGCGGTCGCGATCGAGCGCGTCGCGTAGCCGCGTAACGCGAACGCATTGACGCGTCACGCGCGAGACGGCACGCATGCCGTTTCGCGATGCGGGCGGCGGGCAGGGTGCCCGTCGCCCGTTCTGCTTTCCGGAGCGCGCGCGATCGCGCTACGCGTTCGCCTCCGGCGACACCGCGCCGCACGCGCGGATCACGAGCTGCACGACCTCTTCGGTCGTCTCGGCGAAAGCCTTCTGCGTGAGCGCACGCTTGCCGCTCAGCGCGCGGATCTGCGCATCGAAATCCGCATAGTGCTGGGTGGTCGCCCAGATCAGGTACATCAATGCGTGCGGATCGATCGGCGCGAGCAGGCCGCGCGCGATCCAGCCTTCGATCACCTTCACGCGCGTGTCGAACCACGGCTTCACGCGCTCCGACAGGATGTCCTGCATGTGCGCGGCGCCGTGGATGATCTCGTTCGCCCAGACCTTCGAGCCGAGCGGGCGCCGTCGCGACAGATCCATCTTCGCGCGCACGTAGCTGGCGATCGCTTCGACCGGATCGTCGCCGGTCTCGAACGATCCGGCCGCGCGGTGCCAGTCTTCGAACAGGTCGTCGAGCACACGGCGGTACAGCGCAAGCTTCGTCGGGAAGTAGTAATGCAGGTTCGCCTTCGGCAGGCCCGCGCGCTCCGCGATCATCGCGGTGCTCGCGCCGTCGAGCCCGCGCTCCGCGAACACGGCTTCCGCGCAGGCCAGCAGATGCGCTTCGTTGGACTCGCGAATGTGTGCCTTGCGTCGCCGCAAAGGCGTGCCCGTTTCGTCGTCGCCGATGGTGTCGGCGGCCGCCTGGTCATGTCTCATCGTTGCCCTCGCGCGGCATGCATGCCGCGTTGGGCTTCATTCTAGCCGCTGGTTCGCATCGAACGCACGCGCGAACACATCGGGGCGTGCGCGGTGCTGCGATGCGGTGGCACGTTTCTCGCTCGATCGATTCACGCAAGAAAGACATTGCGCTGCGCATTTTGATCGTCTAAAACCCGTCCAATCGGACAGGATTCGACGAGCGGCGGAACGTAGTGCCAACCCTGACGCCGTTTGATCGGACGAATCGCGCGAACGATGCGCATCTGCACCTCGCAGGTGCGGGTTTGCCCCGACGGCTGCAATGCGCGCACCGGCATCGGCCGGGATGACGGCATGACCGACCCCACAGGAGCGATACGAATGGACACGGTATCGGAAACAGTGAAGCGGGCAGGATTCGACACGTCGATCAAGGTCGACGGCAGGCGGTTGTGGGACAGCCTGATGGAGGTCGCGAAGATCGGCGCCACGCCGAAAGGCGGCGTCTGCCGCCTCGCGCTGACCGATCTCGACAAGGCCGGCCGCGACCTGATCGTCGGCTGGGCGAAAGCCGCCGGCTGCGCGGTGACGGTCGATACGATGGGCAACGTGTTCATGCGCCGCGCGGGCCGCGTGGCCGACGCGGCGCCGGTCGTCACCGGGTCGCACGCGGACTCGCAGCCGACGGGCGGCCGCTTCGACGGCATCTACGGCGTGCTCGGCGGTCTCGAAGTGATTCGCACTCTGAATGATCGCGGCATCGAGACCGAACACCCGGTCGAGGTCGTGATCTGGACCAACGAGGAAGGCTCGCGCTTCGCGCCGGCGATGGTCGCGTCGGGCGTGTTCGCCGGCGTGTTTACGCTCGAGTACGGGCTGTCGCGCAAGGACGTCGACGGCAAGACGATCGGCGAGGAACTCGCGCGCATCGGCTACGCGGGCGACGTGCCGTGCGGCGGCCGCAAGCTGCACGCGGCGTTCGAGCTGCATATCGAGCAGGGGCCGATTCTCGAGGCCGAGTGCAAGACGATCGGCGTCGTGACGGACGCGCAGGGGCAGCGCTGGTACGAGATCACGTTCACAGGCCAGGAAGCGCACGCGGGGCCAACGCCGATGCCGCGCCGCCGCGATGCGCTGCTCGGGGCGGCGCGCGTGGTCGATCTCGTCAACCGGATCGGCCTCGATCACGCGCCGTTCGGCTGCGCGACGGTCGGGATGATGCAGGTTCACCCGAACTCGCGCAACGTGATTCCGGGCCGCGTGTTCTTCACCGTCGATTTCCGTCATCCGGACGACGCCGTGCTCGCGAAGATGGACGCCGCGCTGCGCGACGGCGTCGCGCGCATCGCGGGCGAGATCGGGCTCGAAACCGAGCTCGAGCAGATTTTCTACTACGAGCCGGTCGCGTTCGATCCGGCCTGCGTGGCGGCCGTGCGCGACGCGGCCGAGCGCTTCGGCTACTCGCATCGCGACATCGTGTCGGGTGCGGGGCACGACGCGTGCTACCTGGCGCAGGTGGCGCCGACGTCGATGGTGTTCGTACCCTGCGTCGACGGCATCAGCCACAACGAGATCGAGGACGCGACGCCTGCGTGGATCGAGGCCGGCGCGAACGTGCTGCTGCACGCGATGCTGTCGCGTGCCTGCGAGCCGGCTTCATGACGGACGGGATATAGCGCGGCCGGCAGGCTGCGCACTGCGTGATATTGGCATTCCAAAGCATGACCGCCCCGACTGTGCATTCGCAGCCGGCGGGGACGGCTTTGTCTCCACCCAGTCGAAGGAACGCGTATGACCACCCAGCCAACCGGCGATATCGCCGCGCATCGCCTGTCGTCCACGCAACTCTCGTGTGAATTCGCCGATATCGCGCCGCTGCTCGATCCGACAGCCGCCGCGGCCGCCGCCAGCCGCTGCCACTACTGCTACGACGCGCCGTGCGTGCAGGCCTGCCCGACGCAGATCGACATCCCGGGCTTCATCCGCAAGATCGGCAACGGCAACCTGAAGGGCGCCGCGACCGACATCCTGTCCGCGAATCCGCTCGGCGGGATGTGCGCACGCGTGTGCCCGACCGAGATCCTGTGCGAAGGCGCGTGCGTGCGCAATCACCAGGATGCGCAGCCGGTCGCGATCGGCGCGCTGCAGCGCCACGCGACCGACTGGGCGATGGCGAGCGGCGCGGTGCGCTTCACGCGTGCGCCCGATACGGGGCGGCACGTCGCGGTGGTCGGCGCGGGGCCGGCCGGGCTCGCGTGCGCGCACCGGCTCGCGCTCGCCGGGCATCGCGTCACGCTGTTCGATGCGCGACCGAAGGCGGGCGGCCTGAACGAATACGGGATCGCCGCGTACAAGACCGTCGACGATTTCGCGCAGCGCGAAGTCGAGTGGTTGCTGTCGGTCGGCGGCATCGCGCTGGAGACGGGCGTCGCGCTCGGCCGCGACGTGACGCTCGACGCGCTGCGCGAGCGGCACGACGCGGTGTTTCTCGCGATGGGCCTCGGCGGCGTGCGCACGCTCGCGATCGACGGCGAGCAATTGACCGGCGTGATGAACGCGGTCGACTTCATCGAGCAGGTGCGCCAGGCCGACGGGCTGGAGAACGTGCCGGTCGGGCGGCGCGTGGTCGTGATCGGCGGCGGCAACACGGCGATCGACGCGTCCGTGCAGAGCCGCAAGCTCGGCGCGCAGCGCGTGACGATGGTGTACCGGCGCGGCGTGGACGCGATGAGCGCGACCTGGGCCGAACGTGAGTTCGCGCAGAAGTGCGGCGTCACGCTCGTCACGCACGCAAAACCGGTGCGCATTGCGGGCGCGAACGGGCACGTGACGGGCGTCGAATTCGAGGCCGCGTCGGGTGAGCGCTTCACCGTCGATGCGGACATGGTGCTGAAGGCGATCGGCCAGACGCTGGTGCCGGACGGTGTCGCGGCCACGCTGCTGACCGAGGACGGGTCGCGCATCGCGGTCGACGCGGACGGGCGCACGGCCTTGCCCGACGTGTGGGCCGGCGGCGATTGCGCGGCGAGGGGCGGCATCGACCTGACGGTGCAGGCCGTGCAGGACGGCAAGCGCGCGGCGGCGGCGATCGACGCGGCGCTCGCGCAGCGCGACGCCCGGGCCGCGTGAGCGCGCGATACGCACCTGCACCGCGGACCTCGCGCGCACCACGATAAACGCTCTCACCGACACGGAGCCGAACATGGCCGACCTTCGCTGCACCATCGCAGGCATCACTTCGCCGAATCCGTTCTGGCTGGCCTCCGCGCCGCCGACCGACAAGGCATACAACGTCAACCGCGCATTCGAGGCGGGCTGGGGCGGCGTCGTGTGGAAGACGCTCGGACTCGATCCGCACGTCGTCAACGTCAGCTCGCGCTACGGCGCGGTGCAGTGGAACGGCCAGCGGATCGCGGGGCTGAACAACATCGAGCTGATCACCGACCGGCCGCTCGACGTGAACCTGAAGGAGATCGCGCAGGTGAAGCGCGACTGGCCCGACCGCGCGCTGATCGTGTCGCTGATGGTGCCGTGCAACGAGCGCGACTGGAAATGGATCCTGCCGCTCGTCGAGGATACGGGCGCCGATGCGGTCGAGCTGAACTTCGGCTGCCCGCACGGGATGAGCGAGCGCGGGATGGGCGCGGCGGTCGGCCAGGTGCCGGAATACGTCGAGATGGTCACGCGCTGGGTCAAGGAAGGCACGAAGCTGCCGTGTCTCGTGAAGCTCACGCCGAACATCAGCGACATCCGGATGGGCTCGCGCGCCGCGTACAAGGGCGGCGCGGACGGCGTGTCGCTGATCAACACGATCAACTCGATCGTCGCGGTGGACCTCGACCAGATGGCGCCGATGCCGACCGTCGACGGCAAGGGCACGCACGGCGGTTATTGCGGCCCGGCGGTCAAGCCGATCGCGCTGAACATGGTCGCCGAGATCGCGCGCGACCCGGAGACGCCGAACCTGCCGATCTCCGGCATCGGCGGGATTTCGTCGTGGCGCGACGCGGCCGAGTTCATGGTGCTCGGCGCCGGCAGCGTGCAGGTGTGCACCGCCGCGATGCATTACGGATTCCGGATCGTGTCGGATCTCGTCGACGGGCTGTCGAACTGGATGGACGAGAAGGGCTACGCGACGCTCGACGACATACGCGGCCGCGCGGTACCGAACGTCACCGACTGGAAATACCTGAACCTGAAGTACGACATCAAGGCGCGCATCGACCAGGACCGCTGCATCCAGTGCGGGCTGTGCCATATCGCATGCGAGGACACGTCGCACCAGGCGATCACCGCCGTGAAGGACGGCGTGCGGCATTTCGAAGTGGTGGACGCGGCGTGCGTCGGGTGCAATCTTTGCATGCATGTGTGTCCGGTCGAGCAATGCATCACGATGGAGCGGGTCGACGCGGGCGACTACGCGAACTGGACCACGCATCCGAACAACCCGGCGCGGGCTGATGCGGGTGCGAGCCCGGCGGAACCCGCGAAGCACGAGAAGCACGCGAAGGCGGCCTGACCGACGTCCGGCGGCGCGGTATCGCCCGCGCTGCCGCTTGTGTCCTGTTCTGCCGGCATCGCACGATGCCGGCGTCGACGTTTACGTGGAGCGCATTCGATGAAACCAGCAGCGATTCCCGCCGAACCCGACAGCGCCGCGGCGCCGGCCGGCAGCCTGTACAACGACGACCTCGCGCCGACGACGGCGGCGCAGCGCACGTGGCGCTGGTATCACTTCGCCGCGCTGTGGGTCGGGATGGTGATGAACATCGCGTCGTACATGCTCGCGGCCGGGCTGATCCAGGAAGGCATGTCGCCGTGGCAGGCGGTGCTGACGGTGCTGCTCGGCAACCTGATCGTGCTCGTGCCGATGCTGTTGATCGGTCATGCGGGTGCGAAGCACGGGATTCCGTACGCGGTGCTCGTGCGGGCGTCGTTCGGCACGCAGGGCGCGAAGCTGCCCGCGCTGTTGCGCGCGATCGTCGCGTGCGGCTGGTACGGCATCCAGACCTGGCTCGGCGGCAGCGCGATCTACACGCTGCTGAACATCCTGACCGGCAACGCGCTGCACGGCGCCGCGCTGCCGCTCGTCGGCATCTCGCTCGGGCAGCTCGCGTGCTTCCTCGTGTTCTGGGCGCTGCAGCTGTACTTCATCCTGCACGGCACCGATTCGATCCGCTGGCTCGAAAGCTGGTCCGCGCCGATCAAGGTCGTGATGTGCGTCGCGCTCGTGTGGTGGGCGACGTCGCAGGCGGGCGGCGTCGGCTCGATGCTGTCGGCGCCGTCGCAGTTCGTCGCGGGCGGCAAGAAGGCCGGGCTGTTCTGGGCGACGTTCTGGCCGGGCCTGACCGCGATGGTCGGCTTCTGGGCGACGCTCGCGTTGAACATTCCCGACTTCACGCGCTTCGCGCATTCGCAGCGCGACCAGATGATCGGGCAGTCGATCGGGCTGCCGCTGCCGATGGCGCTGCTGTCGGTGGTGTCGGTCGTCGTGACGTCGGCCACCGTCGTGATCTACGGCAACGCGATCTGGGATCCGATCGACCTGACGAGCCGGATGACCGGCATCGGCGTGGGCATCGCGCTCGTGATCCTCACGCTCGACACGATGTGCTGCAACCTCGCGGCGAACCTCGTCGGCCCCGCATACGATTTCTCGAGCCTGTGGCCGAAGGCGATCTCGTATCGCGCCGGCGGGATGATCACCGCGACGATCGCGATCGTGATGATGCCGTGGAAGATCCTCGCGACGACGGACGGCTACATCTTCACCTGGCTCGTCGGCTATTCGGCGCTGCTCGGGCCGGTCGCGGGCATCCTGATGGTCGACTACTTCCTGATTCGCGGCACGCGGCTCGATACGCGCGCGCTGTTCGACGAGCGCGGCGACTTCAGCTATGCGCGCGGCTGGAACCCGGCCGCACTGGCGGCGCTCGCCATCGGCGTGCTGCCGAACCTGCCCGGCTTCCTGCACACCGCATTCCCGGCGTCGTTTCCGAACGTGCCGGCGTTCTTCAACACGCTTTACACGTATGCGTGGTTCGTCGGCCTCGTGCTGGCGTCCGGCGTGTACGGCGCCTGGATGAAGTGGCGTGCGGCGCAGCGCGCGCAGATCGCGAACGCGTGATGCGCGAACGCATGCGGCACCCGACAGTCAACGAGGAGGCAACGACATGGCAATCCTGATTCGCGGCGGCACCGTGGTCGATGCGGACCGCACTTATCGCGCGGACGTACTGTGTGCCGACCCGCAGGACGGCGGCACGATCCTGCAGATCGCCGAGACGATCGACGCGCCGGCCGGCGCGACGGTGGTCGACGCGCACGACCAGTACGTGATGCCGGGCGGCATCGATCCGCATACGCACATGGAACTGCCGTTCATGGGCACGACGGCGAGCGACGATTTCTATTCGGGTACGGCCGCGGGGCTGTCGGGCGGCACGACGAGCATCATCGACTTCGTGATCCCGAGCCCGAAGCAGCCGCTGATGGACGCGTTTCACGAATGGCGCGGCTGGGCCGAGAAGGCGGCCGCCGACTACGGCTTCCACGTGGCCGTCACGTGGTGGGACGAATCGGTGCACCGCGACATGGGCACGCTCGTGCGCGAGCACGGCGTGTCGAGCTTCAAGCACTTCATGGCGTACAAGAACGCGATCATGGCCGACGACGAGGTGCTCGTGAACAGCTTCTCGCGTTCGCTCGAGCTCGGCGCGCTGCCGACCGTGCACGCGGAGAACGGCGAGCTCGTGTTCCAGTTGCAGAAGGCGCTGCTCGCGCGCGGGATGACGGGGCCGGAGGCGCATCCGCTGTCGCGCCCGCCGGAGGTCGAAGGCGAGGCCGCGAACCGTGCGATCCGCATCGCGCAGGTGCTCGGCGTGCCGGTGTATATCGTGCACGTGTCGTCGAAGGACGCGGTCGATGCGATCACACGCGCGCGCAGCGAGGGGCTGCGCGTGTTCGGCGAGGTGCTGCCGGGCCATCTGGTGATCGACGAGGCCGTGTATCGCGACCCGGACTGGACGCGTGCGGCCGCGCACGTGATGAGCCCGCCGTTCCGCTCGGCCGCGCATCGCGAAGCGCTGTGGCGCGGGCTGCAGGCCGGGCAGTTGCAGACGACGGCGACCGATCACTGCGTGTTCTGCGCGTCGCAGAAGGCGATGGGCCGCGAGGACTTCACGAAGATCCCGAACGGCTGCGGCGGCGTCGAGGACCGCATGTCGGTGCTGTGGCATCACGGCGTGAATCAAGGCCGCATCACGCCGAACGAGTTCGTGCGGATCACGTCGACGAACGCCGCGCAGATCTTCAACCTGTATCCGCGCAAGGGGGCGGTGCAGGTCGGCGCCGATGCCGACCTGGTCGTATGGGACCCGGCCGCGACGAAGACGATCTCGGTGAAGACCCATCACCAGCAGGTCGACTTCAACGTGTTCGAAGGGATGACGGTGCAGGGCGTCGCGACCCACACGCTCACGCGTGGGGCGCTCGCGTGGGCCGACGGCGAGCTGCGTGCGGTGCGCGGTGCGGGGCGTTACCTGAAGCGGCCGCCCGCGGCCGGCTACTACGAGGCCGCGCGCATCGCGAACCGGCTGCGCGAGCCGCATCCGGTCGAGCGCGCCGGCTGAACGCGCATGAAACCGGCTCGAGGCCGGTTCGCAACGGGTTCGCAACGGGTTCGCAACGGGCTCGAAACGGGCTCGAAACGGGCACACGCGCTGCGCAGTCAGCGCGCGTCGACGGTGTTTGCCTCGCGGATCGGAATCACGGTGCGCGCGCCGCACTGGCGCAGCAGGTCGCGCAGCTCGTTGATGACCGGAAACACCTCGTGGTTCCAGTCGGCGCCTTGCCGGTCGTGCGCTTCCTGCTCGCGCTCGACGATCCAGCGATCCTCGCGGAAGATCCGCTCGGTGAACCAGACCAGCAGCGGCCACGCGAGATCGAGCGCGAACGGGATGCCCGGCTTGTGGATCGACAGCAGTCCGAACGTGCGGTTGGTGCGCTGTTGCGCGTCGAGCGGCACGTAGACGATCCACAGGTCCATCACGAGCGTGCCTTCGCTCGAGCGGATCTGCAGCGTCTGGTACGGGTAGCCCGTGCGCACCGTCATCACGCTCTTGTCGGCCTGGTCGGTCGGTTTCTTGCTGGCGCCGAACACGAGCGCCTCGCCGACCGGCTGCTTGCCTTCCATGCGTGCGAACGTGTAGTCGACCTCGACCCAGTCGTCGCCGCGGCGGCGGCCGAGCGCCCGCGCCCGCATCTGCCCCATTTGCTTGCGATGCAGGAACTGATGGTTCATGTCCATCAGGTTCTCGTGCATGAACGAGTAGTGGCACTTGACCTCGCGACCGAAGCGGCGCGTCTTGTACGCGGGATCGTCCGCCGATTCCAGCGCGGGGAACGGGCGTTCGTCCGCGAGCGTCGCGTCGCCGGGGAACACGAAGATCAGCCCGTGCGCCTCGCGGCACGGATACGCGCGCACGCCGTTCGGCAGGCGCTCGCGGCCGAGGTACGGCACGTCGACACAGCGGCCGCTGTCACACGCGTAGGTCCAGCCGTGGTAGCAGCAGCGCAGCGTTTCGCCGCTCACGACGCCCGCATGCAGCGGCACCTGGCGGTGCGCGCAACGATCTTCGAGCGCGTAGACGGCGCCGGATTCGGTGCGCACGAGCACGATCGGATCGCCGGCGAAGCGCACGCCGAGCGTCTTGCCGCGCTTGAGTTCGCGCGACCACGCGAGCGGATACCAGTGATCGGGATGGATGGGCACGCGGCGCAGGTCGCGCACGATCGAGCCGCCGGACGGTTCTTCGAGAGCACTGCTGTCAGACAAAGGCACTGCGCGCATGCGTGACGCCTCCTGGCTGGCTGGAGAGTTCCGAGCGCCGCGCGGTGCGCGGCGGGGGACTGATCTGGAGAAGTCTACGCGAAGTTTGCCCGCGAAGCTGACCCGATGCGGGTTTGCCCGGCCCGGACAGCATGCGTTTCGTTGATGCAGCGCAAACGCGGCCGGCGGCGCGGGCCGGCCGGGTCAGCGCGCACACCGGCCGCCGCGGCGCCGGCGGTCCCTCACAGGCCCGCGTCGCGCCACAGCACCGCGTCGGCGCGGTACAGCGCCGGAAAGCGCTGCTTCAGCCCGGCGACCTTCGGCAGGTCGTTGAACGCGATGTACGGCGCGTCGGGATGCAGCTCGAGGTAGTTCTGGTGATACGCCTCCGCCGGATAGAAGCCCTTGTACGGCTCGACGCGCGTGACGACGGGCGCCGGGAACGTGTGCGCGGTGCCCAGCTGCGCGATGTAGGCGGTCGCGACCGCGCGCTGCTGCGCGGTGGTCGGGAAGATCGCGGAGCGGTATTGCGGCCCTTCGTCGGGCCCCTGACGGTTGAGTTCGGTCGGGTCGTGCGCGACCGAGAAGAACACCTGCAGCAACCGGCCGTAGGTGACCTGCGTCGGGTCGTAGACGATGCGCACCGATTCCGCATGGCCCGTCAGCCCGCTGCCGACCAGCGCGTAGTGCGCGGTTTCGGAGGCGCCGCCCGCGTAGCCGGCCGTGACCTGCTTCACGCCCTTCACGTGCTCGAACACGCCCTGCACGCCCCAGAAGCAGCCGCCGGCGAGCACGGCCGTTTCCTCATGGGAGGCGCCCGGGGTTTCGTCGAGCGTCGGCGCGGGCACGGTGCGCATCGGTTCCGCGGAACTGACGACGCGCTGGTAGCCGAACACGGCGGCGGCCGCGAGGGCGATCGCGCCGATGCGGCGCAGCATGGCCGCCCGTCGCCGCGGTGTGGAATCGCGAGTGGATGTCGGAATCATGAGTTGCTCCTTCGAAATGCGGGACGGAATGAGGTGGACGCGAGGCGGACGGGAGGCGGCGCGCGTGACGGCGTCCGCCACTGCGTGCGCGTTCAGCCGAACGTAAACGCATAGGCATCGACGCCGGGATCGAGAAACTCGATCGAGAACGTGCGGTCGGCGATCGTGCCCGGCTGCCGGACGAGCTGGTACAGGCGCTGGCCGGTGACGGTGCCGTAGCCCTGCGCATCGACGTCCGTGCCGTGTGCCGCGCCGGGCGCCGCGCCGTCGAGCGTCACGCGAAAGCGCACCGGCCTGCCGTTCGCGCCCGGGCCGAGCACGAGGTGCAGGTCGCGCGCATGGAAGCGGTAGACGATCCGGCCGGCCGGCGCGGCGAGCGTCGCGCGCTCCGCACCGACCTGCCAGGTGCCGGCGAGGCCCCAGTCGTTCAGGTCGGGGTGCGCGGGCGCGTCGTAACGGTGTGCCGCGTCGCGCACGACACCGCCGGGCGACGTGAAGTCGTCCGCGCGCGCATAGCCGACGTAGGTTTCGGGCGAGCGGACGTCCGCGCTGTCGGCCGCCGCGAGCGCGCCCTTCGCGGGGGCGCCGGCGAGCCCGAGCGGCACGTTCAGCGCTTCCGGGTGGCCGGCTTCGGCGAGCAGCGACTGGATCGCGCGTTCCGACTGCGCGTATTCGCCTTCGCCGAAGTGGTGGTGGCGGATCCGCCCTTGCGCGTCGACGAAGTAGTGCGCGGGCCAGTATTCGTTGCCGAACGCGCGCCAGATCGCATAACCGTTGTCGATCGCGACCGGGTAGTCGATGCCCAGGTCGTGCACGGCCTTCTTCACGTTGCCGATGTCGCGCTCGAACGCGAACTCCGGTGCGTGCACGCCGATCACGACGAGGCCGTACGGCGCGTACTTGCGCGCCCAGGCGGTCGTGTACGGCAGCGTGCGCAGGCAGTTGATGCACGAATACGTCCAGAAATCGACGAGCACGACCTTGCCGCGCAGGCCGGCCGCGCTCAGCGGCGGCGAATTCAGCCACTGCACGGCGCCGTCGAGCGACGGCAGCGTGCCTTCGACGGGCAGCGCGGCCGGTGCCTGCGGCGCCGGGGTCGTGCCGGCGGTGCGCATCATCGCGGGGCCGGCCGCCGGTGCATCACCGGACGTCGCGGCCATCATCGCGCTGCCGGCCGCGGCACCGTTGCCGCCGGCGGTATCGCTGGTCGCGGACGTCGCCGCCGGCGTGCCATGCGAGCGGCCGCCGAGCCGGTCGACGAGCTTCGTCTCGAGGCCGCCCGTCGTGACGGTCGACAACTGCGCGAGCGCCCCCGTGTCGAGGCCGAGCGCGATCGCGCCGACGCCGGCCAGCAGCGCCGCGCCGATCCCGCGCTTGATCCATTCGCCGGCGCCGAGCGAGCGCTTCATCGCGGCGAACACCTTGCCGCCGATCACGAGCGCGACGCCGAGCGACGTCGCCGCGCCGGCCGCATACGCAACCAGCAGCAACGTCGTGCCGACGCTCGCGCCGCGCAGCGCGGCGCCGGTCAGCACGAGCCCGAGGATCGGACCCGCGCACGGCGCCCACAGCAGGCCGGTCGCGACGCCGAGCAGCAGCGACGACGCGGGGCCGGCCGGGCGGCCGTCGCGCTGTGCGAACCCGGTGAGGCGGTTGCCGGCCGCGACGAGCGGGCGCGTCAGGTGCTCGGCGAAGCGCGGCAGCAGCAGCGTCAGGCCGAACACCGCGAGCAGCACGATGGCGAGCCAGCGGCCGGCCTGGTTGGCCTGCGCGACCCAGCCGCCGCCGACGGCGGCGAGCGTCGCGACGACGGCGAACGTGAGCGCCATGCCGATCAGCAGCGGCAGGCCGGTACGCACGAACGGCTGGTCGGCGCGCGCGAACACGAACGGCAGCACGGGCAGGATGCACGGGCTCAGGATCGTGAGCACGCCGCCGAGATAGGCGAGGACGATGAGCAGCATGGAGCGGTCTCCGGTCGTTCAGGAAGGCGGCGGCCCGTCAGGCGGCGGCCGGGTGGAAGGCGAGCGCGAGCCCGTTCATGCAGTAGCGCAGGCCGGTAGGCGGCGGGCCGTCGTCGAACACGTGGCCGAGATGGCCGCCGCAGCGGCGGCAGTGCACTTCGGTGCGCGACATCCCGTACGACGGATCGAGCGCGGTCGCGACCGCGTGGTCGAGCGGCTTCCAGAAGCTCGGCCAGCCGGTGTGGCTGTCGAACTTGGTGTCCGACGAGAACAGCGCGAGGTCGCAGCCGGCGCACGCGAACGTGCCGTGGCGGTGCTCGCCGTTCAGCGGGCTGCTGTACGGCGGCTCGGTGCCGGCGTCGCGCAGCACCGTGTATTGGGCGGGCGTGAGGCGGCGGTGCCATTCGGCGTCGCTGCGGGTGATCTCGAACGGGGCGGCCGTCGGTCCGGCGGCGGGCGGCGCGGCGAACGCGCGGCCGACCAGCGCACGGCGGCCCGTCGACGACAGCGCCGCGAGTGCCGCAAGGCCGGTCGCGCCAGCGAACAGCAGATGTCTGCGGGTGGGCATGATGGGCTCCTGGAAGCAGGTCCTGAAAACATGCGCACAGAGTAGGTGGCGGGCGGTGTCGAAGTCCTCACGGAAAGTTAAATGAATCGTGATTATTTTCCGGGTGATCCGGCCAAGTCCGACGAAATCCGTCTGAGCCGCGTCGGATAAGGGTTTGCGGGGAATCGGTGGTCCGCCCAATTCCGCGGAAATCCCGCACGAGCCGCAACTTTTTAGTGTCTTTTTAGTGTTCGTGGCGTGGGGTAGGCTCTGCTGAGGATGCGCGGGCCGATCGGATCACGATATCGATGGAGGGCGATCATGGGGGCATTGACGGTCAGGCAAATCGAAGCTGCGAAGGCGACCGGAAAGCGGTATTTCCTGTCGGATGGCCGTGGACTGTTCCTGCGCGTGGGGCCGGCCGGCGGGAAATCTTGGTTTGTTCGCGTCAGTATCAATGGCAAGCAATGCGATAAGCCGCTCGGCAAGACGTGGGCGCGCTCGACGACCGATGCGCAGTTATCGCTAGAGGATGCGCGCGCAGCGGCTGCGACGATTCGTTCACACGCGCGCGACGGCGTGGACTACCTCGAAGCGAAGAAGCGTGAACGCCAGGCCAAGGTTGAACAAGCGGTGACGGCGGACCTCACATTCGGCGACTTATTCGATGCGTGGTTCGCGACGGTCAACAAGAAGCGCGGCAAGAAAGGCCGCAAGGATGGCGGTAAGTCGCTTCGAGCTGCGATGGAAAAGCATGTGCTGCCGACTCTTCGCGCGCACCGGATCGCAGGCGTGTTTGCGTCGAACGTTCTGCCGCTGCTTACCGCGATTTCCGATGTGGGATACAACCGGCAAGCGGTCGAGATGCTGATAACCATCCAACAAATGATTCGATGGGGCGAGCGCAATCAGCCGTGGAAGCGCTTGTTGATCGATTGCGATGTGCTTGCGCTTGCAAAAGAGGATGTTGTTTCAGGCGATTACGATCCGGTGCGTGGCAACGAACGCGATCGGACGCTTACGGACGACGAAATCTGCGTGCTCGGTGAACTGATTCCGGCCGCTCGGCTTCCACGCTCCATTGCGTCAGCGGTATGGGTGATGCTCGCTTGCGGAACGCGCGTCGGCGAAACAGTCCTGACGCGATGGACCGATCTTGACTTCAAGGCACGGACGTGGACCATCCCAAAGGAACACACAAAGTCGAACACGGCGATCACGATTCACCTGTCCGATTTCGTCCTCGCGCAGTTTGCGGTGCAGCAAGTGGTGCGCACCGGTGTGCCGGAGGGCGACGTACGGCGCGAATATGTGTTCCCGTCGGAAAAGGGTAAGCTGCCGCACGTCAGCATCCATACGACCTGCGGGGCTATCCGTAATCGGCAACGCCCAAAGGATGCGCCGACCGAGGGGCGCACGAGGGCAACCGATGCGCTCACTGTCCCGGGTGGTCAATGGAAATGTCATGACTTGCGTCGGACGTGCGCAACGATGATGCAATCGCTGGGCATTCCGGAAAGCATCGTGCATCGATGTCTGAACCACGCACGAAACGATCCGCTTGATCGAATCTATCTGCAGTTCGATTATGACGCGCAGATGCGCGACGCTTGGCGGCGATGGGGTGACCGCCTGTCGGTATTGCTTGGTACGGGTACGGAAAACGTACGTTTTCTGTTCGCGCCGTAATCGGAAGGGGCTTCTCCGCAGAGGAGAGGACGAAGATGTAACCCTGATAATACGAGTTATCACGGTTAGATGAGCCCGCAAACCGACGAAGCTGTCGTGTTGCATGCTTGTCCCCCCCCCGAGAAATTCCGCTGGTAGTGCTACCCAGGGGTAATCGTGTGGTAAGCGTCGGGCACCGATGGTCGTGCGTTGGTCTTCCCTACTAACCACCCCCGTTGCCGCGACTGGAAGACGTCACGATCTGGTGAACACTGCCGCGTTGGCCTTCCGCGGTTTGCCTGTTGACCGTTGGATGCGGTAGGGTGCGACTTTGACTTTGAGTATGAGGCGGTCCATGAACAAACAGGAACTCATCGACGCGGTCGCTGCTGGTGCGGGCGTCAGTAAGAGTGATGCGAGTAAGGCTGTCCAGGCGGTGCTGGACACGATCACGGACGCGGTGAGCCGTGGCGAAGCGGTGCAGCTCATCGGCTTCGGGGCATTTTCGCAGGGGCAGCGCGCGGCACGTACCGGTCGCAACCCAACGACGGGAGAGGAGATCTCCATTGCTGCGGCGAATACCGTGAGGTTTAATGCCGGCAAGGCGTTCAAGGACGCGGTGAACGAGTCGTGACACCGAGTGATGTGGCTCAGGCCGCTTATGTAGGGCTACCTGGTGAAAGAGCCGAAGTCGTCGTGTCGACGCGCGCAGCGGCGGCACGCCGGGTGAATACGCTGAAGACTGCGACCGATTGGGAGGTCGGGCAGTGTGTTTTCGCGTACGGGCACAGTGGTAAGAGAGGCGCCGCTCATGGTGCGGTCAAGAGTTGCTGTTTTCGCACTGGCTCGCCGCAGAGGATCGGTGGGCGGTTCGGTTGGCGTGACCCCGCGGAGATGTCAGCGTTTGACGCAATTTGCGAGTCGACCGGATTGAGCAAACGCTGTCTGCACAATCCACGTCCTAACCCTGGCTCGCGAGAGACCTGGCGTGCACCGGGTTCCAACGGGAATGATGCCGCCGCGGCACGGGAGTTCGCTTACGTGGCACGGAGATTCGCCAACGGGCAACGTCGGCGATACCGCGGGACCGCTCGCTCGAGGATGTCTGACTCTTGCCCGAACCGTCTATAAAGCAATGCGAAAACACTCCGTCATGCGCCGTCGGCCGCTATCGAAGGCGCAATTGCTACCGCTCCCTACTGATCAGGTCCGTCGCTTGTCGCTCAAGCACCATCTTGCGCTTGCGGCGCTATCTGGCGGATGTGGTGACGTTGAGTCGATCGCCACGCTGTCCAATATGCTCGCACTTGCGTTCTACTTGCGAGCCGACGGCGAGGCCGAACCGTATCGTGGTGCCGATTCGGCACTCACTCAGTGCATTGCGCGGGCAGAGCGCGGTGACCCGTGGACCTTGACGGACGCTGAGCGGAAAGTACTCGAAGCGTTGCTCCTTGTTCATGATGAGCAACTTGCTGCTGTGCCAGTCCATCGCTACCTTGAAGCGCTGGAGCGGGTGCAGCATGTCGGTACGCCGGATTTTGGTTTTCCGATCGGACTGGACTGAGAAACGTGCGTTGTCTGACCGCGGTGGCGAATCTTGCCGAGTGGTGGATGGGCATCGATAGATGGATGAATTCGTAATCTAGCGCGACCGACGCGTTGGTGCGTATGTGGGCGCTGAGGTCTGACAGTTTCTACGTAGAAACTGTAGGAAAACGAATTTGGAAGTGGGGGGCAAGATTTCCGTGTTCAGGGCAGGTTGAGTAATTACACGGAAGGTCGAACGAATCGATCTGCGTAAAGGATAGCGAGCTGGTTCATGGCCGTCTTCCAGTCATGAGCGGCACTGCCCCAATTCGCCGTGATGTTGCGTAGGGCCAGCCAGATGAGTTTGGTGGCTGCCTCGTCGGTCGGGAAGTGGCCACGGGTCTTGATGATCTTGCGCACGCCCGGAGGAAACGCGAAGAACGGGATAACGCGATCCCAGGCGTTGCGCCACGCGCCGCTGACGGTCGGGAATTTCGGGCCCCAGGGACCCGTTGCAAATGCATCGAGTTCAGCCTGGGCGGCTTCTGCACTGGGGGCCGAGCATCGCGAACGGTCAGCGCGATACAACTTTGTTGCAACCGGCTATCGCATCACAACTTTAGTTGACGTCGCTGCTGCGATCGATACGTCTTTAGTTGAAATGGGCTATGGTCTGTCAGCCTTTCGGCACAAGGAAGTACACGAATTGCTGCAATGCAGCATAAGAGCTGAAACTTTAGTTTTGCGAGCGCCAGAGCCCTCGTTTACGAAACGATACGAGGACTAAATGGTCCGCCGCCGGTCGGAATCCGCGAACGTCAACAGCCGTCGTCGAACCGAGCGTCGGCACGCGCTATTTCCGGATAGCGCTCGGGGTTGAGGTGGCGTTTCGCGATGGCATCGTCGAACGTGCCGGACCACTTCGCTACGACTACCGTTGCCAAGCTGTTGCCGATCGTATTACACGTTGCGATCGCCATCGACATGAAGCGATACACGCCGAAGATCAGTGCGAGGCCTTCCACGGGCAATATGCCGGTCGACGTCACCGTTGCCGCGAATACGACGAAGGACCCGCCTGATACCGTTGCGGCGCCTTTGGACGTCAGCAACATCAGCAGCAGGATCCCGACCTGGTGCTCGAACGTGATCGGCACGTTGTATGCATGCGCGATGAACATCACACCCATCGACATGAAGATGGACGTTCCGTCGAGATTGAACGCATAACCGGTCGGCAGCACGAGTCCGACGGTCTGTTTCGCACAGCCGAGCCGTTCGAGCTTGACGAGCAAGCGAGGTAGCGCGCTTTCGGACGACGCCGTACCCAGCACGATCAGGATCTCGTCTTTGATGTAGCGCATGAAGCGCCACATGCTGAAACCGGCCAGTTTCGCGACAAGGCCCATTACGACGCCGATGAACAGCACAATGACTGCATAGAAGCTGAGTACGAGTTGCGCGAGTGCGATTAGTACGGCCGTCCCGTTGCTTCCGACGGCGAACGCGATCGCGCCGAAGGTGCCCAGCGGCGCGAGCTTCATCACGAGATTGATGAACGAGAACAGCACTTCGGAGATCTGGTCGAGTCCCTCGTTGATGCGTGCACGCCTCGATTCCGGAATCGCGAGAATGCCGATGCCGACAATCACTGCCAGAACGACCACCTGCAACAGCTCGCCTTTCGCAAATGCACCGATGAAGTTGTCCGGCACAAGGTGCATCACGAAGTCGGCGAACCCCTGGGGCGCAGCTTTGGCCGCCGCGACCGACACCTTGCCGACCGCAACGGACGTCATGCCTTGACCGGTCTGCAGCAGGTTGCCGGCGAACAGGCCGAAT
Organism: Burkholderia sp. BCC1998; assembly: GCF_905339875.1. Lineage (NCBI taxonomy): Bacteria > Pseudomonadati > Pseudomonadota > Betaproteobacteria > Burkholderiales > Burkholderiaceae > Burkholderia > Burkholderia sp. BCC1998. The sequence continues at coordinate 72,790 of NZ_CAJPHE010000026.1, read as the reverse complement.
GCCAGCGCAATCGTGGAGACGACTTCGAAGTACACAATCGCGCGCCAGCCGACCCGGCCGGCACTCTTCACATCGCCGGCAGACGCTATGCCGTGCACGATCGTCAGGAAGACGAGCGGCGCGACGCCGGCCTTGATCAGCGCCAGGAAAACGTCGCCGAGAATCTTTAGCTGCGTCGCGAACTTAGGGAACAGCAGCCCGGCGACGATGCCAAGCACGAGCGATGCGAGGACCTGCATGCCGAGCCTGCGATACCACGGGCGCTTCGGCAAGTCGGGGCGTGATGCGTCGCGCGAGGTCTGTGGTTGACTCATGATCGTGTCTCCTCCACGTCGTGGATTCAGATGTCGCGGGACAGTGCGATTGCCCGATCCACCATGTGCGGTGCGAGCCCCAGGTAGTTGGCCGGATCGGTCATCCGATCGATTGCGTCGCGATCGAAGTGACGCGTCACTTCGGGGAGGGCGGCGAGCGCTTCGGCGAGCGTCCCGCCTTTTTCATTGACCGTCCGGCACGCGTCGTACACGATGTCGTGCGCTTGCTGGCGCCCGGTGAACGGCGCCATCTGCATCATCGCGGCCTCTGCGACGATCAGCCCCTTGCTGATGTCAAGGTTTTGCTTCATCCGCTCCGTGTCGACGATCAATCCGCCGAGCGCGAACTTTGCCTGATGCAGCGCACCGGACGCCAGGATGAAGCTCTCGGGGATCGCAATCCATTCCGCGTGCCATGGGCCCGTCGCACGTTCGAAGTCCTGAACCATCGCGTCGACCATCAGGCCGGCGTGCTGCCGCACCGCCTTGGCTGCGGCCAACATCAGCTCGCTCGAGATCGGATTGCGCTTCTGCGGCATCGTGCTGCTGGCACCACGTCCCTTGACGAACGGCTCGTAGACCTCCGCGAACTCGGTCGATGCCATGATCATGATATCGACCGCAATCTTGCCGAGTGAGCCAGTGATCAGCGCGAGCAGGTTAACGGCCTCGGCGAAGCCGTCGCGCGCTACGTGCCACGTCGTTGCCGGCACGCCGAGCTTCAGTTCTTCCGCGAGCGCCTTCTGAACATCGAATCCCTTGTCACCGAGCGATGCCAGTGTGCCGGCCGCACCCCCGAATTCGACGACTGCGACACGCGATCGCAACTCCCCAAGCCGCTGCTGATGCCGATCGAACATCCCCAGCCAGATGGCCACCTTGTATCCGAACGTGACAGGTAATGCCTGTTGCAAATGGGTTCGGCCGGCCATCGCGGTATCGCGGTGCTTATGCGACAGATCGGCGAGGATTCCGCGCAGCGCGCGGATGTCGCCGTCGATCGAATCGAGCGCATCGCGTACCTGCAGTGCCACCGCGGTATCCATGATGTCCTGCGTTGTTGCGCCCCAGTGCACGTAACGGCCCGCATCGCCGCACATCGCTACGAGCTGGTGTACGAGCGGCAGGATCGGGTAGCCAACGATGTCGGTCTCCTCACGCATATGTTCGAAATCGATGCGCTCGATGTTGGATTCGCGTGCTATCACGTCGGCGGCATCATTCGGAATCACGCCCACACGTGCCTCGGCCCGTGCGAGCGCGACTTCGACATCGATGTAGCGCTGCACTAGTGCGTAGTCGGAAAAGAGCGCGCGCATCTTGGCGGTACCGAACGCGTCGCGAAACAGGATCGAATCGACGACGGTGCTGGAGATGGGAAGAGTATGGCTGAGCATGGTGACCTCGGAACTCTGGTAGGAGGATCGGACCGTCGATACTTGAGAGATATGTCCGGACATATTGGAGCGTATTATGTCCGGACATATCTCTCAAGCGATGTTTACCCTTAAACTGTCGGCGACGACTGATTTGCCGAGAAAATGAACAGACCCCATTTTGCTGAGATTGCGCGTGACCTCACCGAAGGCATCGCATCCGGCCGCTTCCCGGTTGGCTCGTATCTGCCAACTGAGCTTGAATTGCGCGATCTGTACAAGACGAGCCGGCATACGATCCGCGCGGCATTGCATGAACTACAGCAACTCGGCTTCGTATCCCGCCGCAAGAACGCGGGGACACGCGTCGAGTCGGCGCAGCCAAAGAACGACTTCCGACCGTCACTCTCGTCGGTCGAAGATCTTGTCCAGTTCGGCTCGGAAAATTGGCGCGTTGTGCAGTCGGTCGAGGAGCTTGCGGTTGGGAGCAAGCTCGCGAAGGTGCTGAAGTGTGACGAGGGCGCACACTGGTTGCGTATTTCTAGCCTGCGGGTCGAACGCGACTCGACGCGTCCGCCAATTGGCTGGACGGATGTCTATATCGATCCAGGCTATGCCGAAATTGTCGAGACGGCTCGCCGTGAGCCGGATACGCTAATTAGTTCATTGATCGAAGCGCGCTACGGGCGATGCGTGGCGGAGATTCAGCAGAACATTCAGGCAGTGAACGTTTTACCGGAAATGGCTTTGCGGCTGAAGATCCCAGCGGGAACGGCGGCGCTCGAAATCGTGCGGCGCTATATCGATTCGGGGGGGATTGCATTTGAAATCTCAATCAGCATTCACCCGGCCGAGCGATTTTCGATGTCAATGAAGTTGAAACGGTCCGACAGTTGAATTGGCGGGCTGCCAGAAAACTCCATTCACGGTCAGTGTCTTCACTTCTAGCCAAAAGAGAGCTCACTTACCTAATGGCAATGCGAAGCGCCACGTACTCGGCCAAGTCCCCTTTCAGCCCCACTGGCGGCGCTAGCTCAAATCAACCACTTCTCGATGCCAAGTTTAATTGAAAATGCTTCAGTGGCGAGTATTGAGTGGTGAATTAGATAAATGGCATCACCACTAGGCCGACGTCATTGTGCGATCAGTCCTTTTTTTCGATGCCCTTCAACGCATTCACAATTTCTTGCGCGGCTGCCTGTAGTTCAGGTACGAAGCGCCGGATCGCTTCTGCCGACGTTATCGCCTTCGATAGATAAATGACATTCAGGCTGCCGAGCACGTGTCCATGCGCAGCTATTGCCACCGCAACCGCGCCGATCTTCTTCTGCGCGCCCCAGTCGCTCGCGTTGAGCCCGAACCCGTCCGCGCGCGTCTGACGAATCAGGTTTGCGACATAAGTGTCGTCGAATGCGAGGCGGCGCTGTTCCTCGTCGTCGGAATTCGCACGCAGCAGCGCGAGGATGTCTTCGCGTTCGGCATCGGGGCAGGCCGCGAAGTACGCGCGACCGGCCGCTGTTTGCAGCATCGGCAGCCGGCGGCCGACCATCGACCGGTGAAACGACAGCGGGCTGAAACGGTGCGTGGTCTCGCGAATGATCATGGCATCGCCGTCGGGTGTGGTCAGGTCCGACGGCCACACGACACGCTGCGTGAGCTGCGCCATCACCGGCGGCGCGACCGTCGAAATCCATTCGTCATCCGTAAAGCCTTCGCTCAGCGCGCGCACGCCGAGCGTTAGCCGGAAGCTGTCGTCGGACGGGCTGCGCCGCACGCAGCCCTCGACGACGAGCGTCTCCAGCAGCCGCCGCACGGTGGTCCGGTGCAGCCCGGTGGCCTCGCTGATCTGCTGGCTCGTCGCCCGGCCGTGCTCCATCGCGTTGAGCGCGCGCAGTACCTGCAGCCCGCGTGCGAGCCCGCGCACGCTGGTGTATTTCGACACAATAAATCCCTTATAAATCAATGATGTGCGCCAGATGCACGTTTCGCTCAAATTGTTGAGGCGCGCTCTTGCGCTCCTTAGACTTTGTTCGAAACCGGATACCCGGGCGGCGAAGAAGGCACGGAGGATGGCGTCGGCGAAGACTCGTTCATCGTAGCAGAGGCCGATTTGCCGCGGCGCTGGCGGCATGTGCGCCGTTGCGCAAGGGCACCGGCCGGAAAGTGGAGACGCGCGGCGCAAGCCGCGCCGCAAAGGAGACAGACATGCCTGCACAATACGAGGCTGCGCCGGCACCGGCCAGTCCCAACGTCATCGCGACCGACGTCGCAATCATCGGTGCCGGCCCGGTCGGCCTGATGATTGCGAACCTGCTGGGCCAGCAGGGCGTCGGCACGGTCATTATCGAGAAACTCGAGCAGATCATCGACTACCCGCGCGCGATCGGCCTCGACGACGAGGCGCTGCGCGTATTCCAGACCGTCGGCCTCGCCGATGCGCTGCTGCCGCACACGACCCCCGATCACTGGATGCGCTTCGTCACCGGCAGCGGGCATTGCTTCGCGTCGATCGAGCCGCGCACCGACGAATTCGGCTGGTCGCGCCGCAACGCATTCATCCAGCCGCTCGCGGACCGCGTGCTGTACGACGGCCTGAAGCGCTTCGCGCACGTCGACGTGCTGTTCGGGCACAGTGTCGACACGTTCGCGCAGGACCGCGACGGCGTGACCATCGACATCGTCGACGCGCACGGCGCGAAGATGACCGTGCGCGCCGCGTACCTGGTCGGCGCCGATGGCGGCAACAGCTTCGTGCGGCGCGCGCTCAACGTGCCATTCGAAGGCCGCACGAAACCGAACCAGTGGATCGTCGTCGACGTGCGCAACGACCCGCTCGGCTCGCCGCACGTGTACTTGCACTGCGACGCGGAACGGCCTTACGTGTCGGCCGCGCTGCCGCACGGGATCCGCCGCTTCGAGTTCATGGTGATGCCCGGCGAGACCGAGGAGCAACTGTCGCGCCCGGAGAACCTCGCCGCGCTGATCCGCAAGGTGGTCGCCGATCCGGACAAGGTCGACTATATCCGCAAGCGCGTGTACACGCACAACGCGCGGCTCGCGCGCCGCTTCGACATCGGCCGCGTGCTGCTCGCGGGCGATGCCGCGCACATCATGCCGGTCTGGCAGGGGCAGGGCTACAACAGCGGGATTCGCGACGCGAGCAATCTCGGCTGGAAGCTCGCGATGGTCGCGAAGGGGCTGGCGCGGCCTGAGCTGCTCGAGAGCTATACGCTCGAACGGCGCGACCATGCGCGTTCGATGATTCACCTGTCGGAAGTGGCCGGCGACATCTTCGCACCGACGACGCGGTTCGGCCGCGTAGTGCGAGACGGCTTCGTGCGTGCGCTCGGTGCGGTGCCGTCCGCGAAGCGCTACTTCGTCGAGATGCGCTTCAAGCCGATGCCGCGCTACGAGGCCGGCGTCGTGATGTTGCCGCAACGCACGCGCGAAGGCGGCGTGCTCGCGCGGCTGCTCGAACGTGCGGGCGGCAGCGCGCCGGGGCGGCTGCTCGGCCTGATGAGTCAGAAGCGCGGTTCGTGGTTCGGGCAGCTCGTCTACGGCCGCGACACGTTCGGCCAGTCACCGGTCGGCCGGATGTTCATCCAGCCGCGCGTGCGCATGCCCGACGGCCGCACGGTGCGGCTCGACGACGCGATCGGCAACCGCTTCGCGGTGATAGGCTGGGGCAGCGACCCGACATTCGGCCTCACCGACGCGGCGCGCGCGGTGTGGGAACGGCTCGGCGCGTGCTTCGTTCTCGCGAAGCCGGACGCGCAACTCGACTATGCAGCCGATGTGCCCGACGGTGTGGTCGCGATCGGCGATACGACGGGCCGCCTGAAGGACTGGTTCAGCCGGATCCCGCAGTCGGTCGTGCTGCTGCGGCCGGACCGTTTCGTCGCGGGCGTCTGCGCGCCGCAGCAAGTATCGGATGCGATCGTCGAACTGGCGTCGCTGCTGCACCTGACGGACAGCGTGCCGACCATGAGGCCGGCGCAGGCCGACGGGGGCGCGCATGCCGCGGCCGCTCAGCCGGCGGGAGCGTGACATGCCGATCCAGCTCGAATGCCTGTCCCATACGCCGCTGCACGGCTACTTCGATCCGGCGCCGGAGGTAGTCGCCGAAGTCGAACGCGTGCAGGCCGCAGCCCGCGCGCGCGTCGAAGCGTTCAATCCCGAATGCATCGTGCTGTTCGCGCCTGATCATTACAACGGTTTCTTCTACGACCTGATGCCGCCGTTCTGCATCGGCATCGCCGCGGAATCGGTCGGCGACTACCGGAGCCTCGCGGGGCCGCTGAACGTGCCGGCCGTGCTCGCCCGCGAGCTGGCCCAGGCCGTGCTCGACAGCGACGTTGACGTGTCGGTGTCGTACCGGATGCAGATTGATCACGGTTTCGCCCAGGCGCTCGACGTGCTGACAGGCGGCCTCGACCGCTATCCGGTGGTTCCCGTGTTCGTGAACTCGGTCGCGGCGCCGATGGCAACGTTGCGCCGCGCAAGGCTGCTCGGCGACGCGATCGGCCGCTTCATCGCGCGTACCGGCAAGCGCGTGCTCGTGGTCGGTTCGGGCGGCATCTCGCACGAGCCGCCGGTGCCGGAACTGGCGACCGCGAGCCCCGAGATGGCCGAGCGGCTGATCGCCGGCCGCAACCCGGATGCCGATGCGCGTGCCGCGCGCGAGGCGCGCACGGTCGCCGCCGCGCGTGCGTTCGCGGCAGGCGATAGCCCGCTGCACGCGCTCAATCCCGAATGGGACCAGGCGTTTCTCGACGTGCTCGAGCGCGGCGAACTGAAGGCCGTCGACGGGATGACCAACGACGCGATCACGCGCGACGGCGGCAAGTCCGCGCACGAGATTCGCGCGTGGGTTGCGGCGTTCGCGGCGCTGGCGGCCGCGGGCCCGTATCACGTGGTGCGGGACTTCTACCGCCCGATTCCCGAATGGATCGCGGGCTTCGCCGCAATGCATGGCTGGTCTGCGGGAGACGCCGCGGCGCAATCGAATCGATCAAATGAAATGGAGTGACGAAATGCTGACCCAACCCCACATCGATGCGCTGGCCGCCCGGCTGCGCGATGCGGAACGCGAACGCACCCCAATCTATCCGCTGCGCGCGGAGATCGGCGAACAGAACGCCGACGACGCCTATGCGATCCAGCAGGCGAACGCCGCGCTGCGATGCGAACGCGTGGTCGGCCGCAAGATCGGCCTGACCTCGCTCGCGGTGCAGAAACAACTCGGCGTCGAACAGCCCGATTTCGGCACGCTGTTCGCATCGATGGCCTACGGCGATGCCGAACAGATGAGCCTTTCGCAGCTGATCCAGCCGAAGGTCGAAGCGGAAATCGCGCTCGTGCTCGAACACGATCTGGTGCACGAGAAGCACACGTTCGCCGACCTGCAGCGCGCGACCGCGTATGCGCTCGCGGCGATCGAAGTGGTCGACAGCCGGATCAAGGACTGGAACATCCGCTTCGTCGATACCGTTGCGGACAACGCGTCGAGTGCGCTGTTTGTACTCGGCAGCCGGCCCGTGCCGCTGAAGGACGTCGATCTCTGGGGCTGCGAGATGACGCTCGCGTCGGACGGCGAAGTGCTGTCGCGCGGCAGCGGCGCCGCGTGCCTTGGCAACCCGCTGAACGCGGCCGCGTGGCTCGCTGACCGGATGGTGCGGCACGGCACGCCGCTGCGCGCGGGCGACGTGATCCTGACCGGTGCGCTTGGTCCGATGGTCGCGGTCAAGCAGCCCGGCACGTTCACCGCGCAGATCGCCGGCCTCGGCAGCGTGCGCGCCACCTTCATCGATTGAGGATTTCCATGAGCGTTCAGAAACTCAAGGCCGCGATCATTGGCTCGGGCAATATTGGCACCGACCTGATGATCAAGATTATGCGGCATGCGAAGCATCTCGAAGTTGCCGCGATGGTCGGGATCGATCCGGCGTCCGACGGACTCGCGCGCGCGGCGCGCCTCGGCGTCGCGACGACGCACGAAGGCGTCGAAGGTCTCGCACGGCTGCCAGTGTTCGACGACATCGACTTCGTGTTCGATGCGACGTCGGCCGGCGCGCACGTGAAGAACGACGCGTACCTGCGCGCGCTGAAGCCCGGCATCCGCTGCATCGACCTGACACCCGCGGCGATCGGCCCGTACTGCGTGCCGGTCGTCAACCTCGACGCGCATCTCGATGCGCCGAACGTGAATATGGTGACCTGCGGCGGGCAAGCGACGATTCCAATGGTCGCGGCCGTGTCGCGCGTCGCGAAGGCGCATTACGCGGAGATCGTCGCGTCGATCAGCAGCAAGTCGGCCGGGCCCGGCACACGCGCGAACATCGACGAATTCACCGAGACGACGTCGAAAGCGATCGAGGCGGTCGGCGGCGCCGCGCACGGCAAGGCGATCATCATCCTGAACCCGGCTGAGCCGCCGGTGATGATGCGCGACACCGTGTACGTGCTGTCCGAGCCGGCCGACCAGGCGAAGATCGCCGCATCCGTCGAAGAAATGGCGCGCGCGGTGCAGGCGTACGTGCCTGGCTACCGGCTGAAGCAGGCCGTGCAGTTCGACGAGATTCTGGCATCCGCGCCGCTGAACATCCCGGGCCTCGGCCGCGTGAGCGGGCTGAAGACATCGATCTTCATCGAGGTCGAAGGCGCCGCGCATTACTTGCCCGCCTATGCCGGCAACCTCGACATCATGACGTCCGCCGCGCTCGCGACCGCCGAGCGCATGGCGCAGTCGCTGCAACGCGTGAGCGCATAAGGAAGATTCCCGATGAGCAAGAAACTCTATATCTCCGACGTTACACTGCGCGATGGCAGCCATGCGATCCGGCATCAGTACTCAATCCGGAACGTGCAGGACATCGCACGCGCGCTGGACCACGCGAAGGTCGACAGCATCGAAGTCGCGCACGGCGACGGCCTGCAAGGGTCGAGCTTCAACTACGGCTTCGGCGCACACAGCGATCTCGAATGGATCGAGGCAGTGGCCGACGTCGTCGAGCACGCGAAGATCGCGACATTGCTGCTGCCCGGCATCGGCACGATCCACGACCTGAAGGCCGCCTACGACGCCGGTGCACGCGTCGTGCGTGTCGCGACGCATTGCACGGAAGCGGACATCTCGAAGCAGCACATCGAATATGCACGCGAACTCGGCATGGACACGGTCGGCTTCCTGATGATGAGCCACATGACGACACCGGCAGACCTGGCCGTCGAGGCGAAGAAGATGGAGAGCTACGGCGCGACCTGCATCTACGTCGTCGATTCTGGCGGCGCGCTCAACATGAACGACGTGCGCGACCGCTTCCGCGCGATCAAGGCCGCGCTGAAGCCGGACACGCAGACAGGCATCCATGCGCACCACAACCTGAGCCTCGGGGTCGCGAATTCGATCGTCGCAGTCGAGGAAGGCTGCGACCGCGTCGATGCGAGCCTCGCCGGCATGGGCGCTGGCGCCGGCAATGCGCCGCTCGAGGTGTTCGTCGCGGCGGCCGAGCGCATGGGCTGGAACCACGGCACGGATCTGTACACGTTGATGGACGCAGCCGACGACATCGTGCGTCCGCTGCAGGACCGTCCGGTGCGCGTGGACCGCGAGACACTCGCGCTCGGCTATGCGGGCGTGTATTCGAGCTTCCTGCGCCACTCGGAGGCGGCCGCGAACAAGTATGGACTGAAGACGGTGGACATACTCGTCGAGCTCGGCAAGCGCCGAATGGTCGGTGGGCAGGAGGACATGATCGTCGACGTCGCGCTCGACCTGAAGCGCGCGCACGGCTGACCCCGTGAGGGGCCGAGGCGGCGGGCCCTTCGGCTTGTTTTCGGAGACCGCCGCACCTTCATCGACATCGCCACAAAGAGCGATGCACATCACATTGGAGACTGTTCATGAAGACGTCGAAACACGGCCACGCTGGCGGAGCACGCACGATCGGCTTATGCCTGCTTGTCGCGTTGCTGGAAGGGCTGGACTTGCAGTCGGCCGGCATCGCCGCGCCACGGATGGCGCATGAATTCGTGCTCGGCGCCGCACAGATGGCCTGGGCATTCGGGATCGGCGCACTCGGCCTGCTGCCCGGCGCGGCGCTCGGTGGGCGGCTCGCCGACCGGCTCGGCCGCAAGCACGTGCTGATGGTGTCAGTCGCTCTGTTCGGTGTGTTCTCGCTGGCGACCACCCAGGTGTGGAGCTTCGAGAGCCTGCTCGCCGCGCGCTTCGTGACTGGCCTCGGGCTCGGCGCAGCGATGCCGAACCTGATCGCACTGTGCTCCGAAGCGGCGCTGCCGCAGCAGCGCAGTACGGCGGTTGGCGCGATGTATTGCGGAATGCCGTTCGGTGCGGCGCTCGGCGCGGCCATCGGAGTTATCAGTACCGAACCGGCCGGCTGGCGGCATGTGTTTTACGTCGGCGGGATTGGGCCATTACTGGTATTGCCACTACTCGCGCTGTGGTTGAACGAGTCGGCACAGTTCGTCGAGACGCGCACGGATCGGGCGCAGGCGGCCGACGCGAGTGTGGCGCATGCATTGTGGGGCGAAAGTCGCGCGGCGACGACGGCCGCGCTGTGGGCGAGCTACCTCGGCACACTCGTCGTGCTGTATTTCCTGATGAACTGGTTGCCGTCGATGGTGATGATGCGCGGCCTCACGCATGCGCAGTCGAGCTTCGTGCAGGTGATGTTCAACGTCGGTGGCGGGCTCGGCGCGATCGGCATCGCAAGCCTGATGGACCGTATCGGGCGGCGCCCTACGGTGGTCGGCATGTATGTCGGAATCGTATGCGCGCTCGCGCTGATGACCGGCGCGCGCGATGCTGCGTGGCTTGCTGGCGGCGCGCTGATGTGCGGGATGTTCCTGATCGGTGCGCAGTCCGTGCTGTATGCGCTCGCAAGCGCGATCTATCCGACGCGCATGCGCGGCACGGGCGTCGGAGCGGCGGTCGCCGTCGGGCGGGTTGGCTCGATCCTCGGGCCGTTCGTGGCCGGGCAGCTGCTCGCGCTCGGCGAGAGCACGACGATGCTGATGGCGTCGAGCATTCCGCTCGTCGTCGTCGCGGCGCTGTCCGCACTGACGGTGGTCGCGCGCAATCGTGCGGGAGGTCCCGTGCTGGCGGCCGAGTAGGGGATTATCTTTCCAGGGCGACGCGGATGCGGCATGCCGCTTCGCGCTTTCCAGCGGCGGATGCGCGCGTGCATTCGCGTGATCGATGCATTAACGAATGAGGTTCAACATGACGCAACAGGGACACACATTGACGGAAGAAAGCACGAGCCGGTTCGTGCAGGTGACGGTCGGCGAGCACGACCTGAAGTTGCACTACAACGACGCGGGGCGGGGCCGCGAAACAGTCGTGATGCTGCACGGCTCCGGGCCCGGCGCGAGCGGCTGGGCGAATTTCCATCGCAACGTCGGCGCGTTCGTCGATGCGGGCTACCGCGTCGTGCTGCTCGACTGCCCGGGCTGGAGCAAGAGCGACACGATCATCAACACTGGCTCGCGCTCCGAGCTGAACGCGCGCGCGCTGAAGGCGCTGCTTGATGCGCTCGGCATCGAACGCGTGCACATCATCGGCAACTCGATGGGAGGCCACAGCGCGGTCGCGTTCGCACTGCTGTATCCACATCAGGTCGGCAGGCTCGTCCTGATGGGCGGCGGCACCGGCGGCCCGAGCCAGTTCGTGCCGATGCCGACCGAGGGCATCAAGCTGCTTCAGAAGGTGTACCGCGAGCCGACGCTTGACAACCTGAAGCAGATGCTGAACATCTTCGTGTACGACACAAGTAGCCTGACCGACGAACTGCTGCAGACACGTCTCGCGAACATCCTCGCGCGCCGTGACCATCTCGAGAATTTCGTGAGGAGCCTAGCGGCGAATCCGAAGCAGTTCACTGACTACGGTCCACGCCTCGGCGAGATCGCTGCGCCGACGCTCGTGATTTGGGGGAGGGACGACCGCTTCGTGCCGCTCGATACCGGCCTGCGTCTCGTATGGGGGATGCCAAACGCCGAGATGCACGTGTTCAGCCGCTGCGGCCATTGGGCGCAGTGGGAGCACGCAGGGAAGTTCAATCGGATGGTGCTCGAATTTTTGGCAGCATGAACCTCGATTTACGGAACTTCCCTTAGGTGCACCGCCGCTTACACCGTCTGCGTGACCTTACGTAGCTGCGTACAGTTGCGCAAAGTCAGCACCGCCGTGACGAGGATGGACGACGCGAACTGCGAGCGACCAAGACCAAGGATGAATGTTCCAGTTACACGCCATCCAGCGGTCTTGGCGTATGAGACCATCGGCGCGATCGAAGCACCGCCGCTCATATCGGCGGATGTTCGCGTCGCTGCTCAGTAAGCGATCAGGTAATGACGCCCCTCTATGAATGGAGCTTCTTGGAGAGTCTCTGGCCGTCCCTCAAGAAACCATGTCGCTCGTAGAAGTGATGAGCAGCCGGTCGATGGTCGCCGCTCGTCACTTCCAACTTTACACATCCGACCTGCCTAAACCAGTGTTCTGCAGCGTCAATCAGTGCGCTACCAACTCCGTTTCCCCGATATCGCTCGTCGACGACCATGCTAGTTATGCGCCCGAGATTGCCCGCCGCGTGTAAGAGAGGTAGTGCGTGGAGGCTGATACTGCCGATGACTTGTTCTCGCACTGATGCCACAATGATTTTGTCCACCGGGCTCGGACGCATCGCTTCAATCCTCTCGAGGACTAGCGCTGGAGTTGTCTGGTAGCCGAGTTGCTGCAGCAAGAGCGCGATTGTTGCGTGATCCGATGATCGCGATTCACGGATGAGAATGTCCGATGACTTCATCACGTACAGTGCTCCAAGGTAAAAGATCTTCGTAGTCGCTGAGAGTTGTTGCCTTCGGTAATGCCCTAAACAGCGAGACGAGATAGCGATACGGATCGATGCCATTCGCCTTGCACGTTTCCACGAGGGAGTACAGATTGGCGCTGGCCTGCGCGCCGGCAACCGTATCGGAGAACAACCAGCCCTTGCGGCCGACGACGAACGGTCGGATCGCGTTCTCACACAGGTTGTTCGAGATCGGCCAGTTGCCGTGACCGACGTATCGAACCAGTTTGGGCCACTGTCCGCTCATGTACTGCAATGCCCTGCCGAGCAGACTCGACGGCACGACGCCCGGCAGATGCTCGACCAGCATGCGCTCGATGATGGCGAGCACGCGGGCGCTGTACCGGGTACGCAGTCGCTGCCGGCGTTCAGACTTCCACTTCGCGCTGCGCGCCTCGGCCGCGAACAGCTTGCCGATCAGCACGACGAAGCGCGTGGCCAGCAGATCAGGCGAGCGTGCAGCCTTCGGCACCGACTCCTCGGCCTTGATGAAGCCGCGGCGCACGTGTGCCCAGCATCCGAGATGCACGAGCTGGTGATCGTGGGCGATGCCGTTGTAGAGCTCGTACCCGTCAGTCATCAGCACGGTGCCAGGCTGCACGCCGGCATAGAGCTTCTGCGCATGCTGGGCGCCGCGTCCCGGCGAGTACGAGAACATTCGCACGGGCGGCCCCGATCCGTTGACCTGCGCCCATAGGTAACTCTTCGCCTGCGGCCTGCGTCCTGGCTCCTTCAGCACCTGGAACGTTGTCTCATCACCGTAGATCAGGTCCGATTCGAGCAGCGCGTCGCGCATCAGGTTGATCACCGGCTGCGTGGCCAGGCCCACCCGAACCACGCTGGCGGCCAGCGTGTTCGACGAGATGTCGCCGCCGAAGCGACGCAGCAGCGTGGCCTGGCGATACAGCGGCATACCGTACTGGTACTTGCCGGTGATGATCCACGCCAGCGCGGATTCCGTGAGCAGCCCGCGAGGAACGATGCGCGCCGGTGCGGGCGTCACCTTGATGCCGAGGTCGCAGCACGGGCATGCGTACTTGACCCGCTGGTGCTGAACGACGCGCACCTGCTCGGGAATCACGTCGAGCTGTTCGCTCGTTTCCACGCCGATCTCGACGAGAGCATGGCCATCATGCGCGCAGAACCGTTCGGACTCGGGCAACTCGTGCCGCACGACCTCGCGCGGCAGGTTCGGATCGAGTGGTTTGCGCCCGCGCTTGCCTCGCGTGTGGGCGGCCACCGATGTGCCGGGCATATCCTCGCGCGCGGGCACGTCGGTAGTCGTCGCCAGCGCCTCGGCTTCGTTGAACAGACCGAGCTGGTCGGCATGGCGCGCTTCGCTCGATGCGCCGAACAGTTCGTGCTTGTAGGCCCGCAGTTTCTCCTCGGCCAGATCGCGCTGAGCCGTCACGAGTCGAAGCTCACCGCGCAGCGCATCGCGTTCGGCGAGCAGTGCCTGGTATTCCTCAACACTCGGCATGACGGGGCTGTTCGGCATGGCCGATTAGACCATGTCACCCGCGTGGTGTTCAGCTCATCCGCGCGTAATATCGCCGGGGATGCTTCTGGATCACGGCCAGGTCGATGCCGTCGAGCAGCCAATGCAACTGCTCAACGCTGAGCGTGATCGTGTCGCCCCCGTTCGGCCAGACGAAGCGGTCGGCTTCGAGGCGCTTGAGCAGCAACCAGAAGCCGTTGCCGCCCCAGCCGAGAATCTTGATGCGATCGCGACGGCGGTTGCCGAACACGAACAGTGCCGAGGTCATCAGGTTCAGGCGCATTGCCTGTTCGACCAGGATCGACAATCCGTTGATGCCCATGCGGAAGTCGACCGGATCGCGATGCAGGTAGACCTTCAGCCCTTCGTCGAACCGGAACACGGCAGCCTCCCGAGCATCTGGATCACCGTGGCCAGCTCATCGACACTCGCCTCGCCAAGATCAAATTCGACGCCGTTGGGTAGTCGCACATGCAACGCGATTGCCATCAGCGACTCAGGCGAATGCGGTGGTGACGGCTGCTGTGGCGCCGACACCACCGACACAAATGCAGACGGTGGCTCGGGTGAGGGATAACGGGACGTTGGTCCTGGAATATCAATGGGTACGCCGTCGGCCATAACCTCATCGGCCACTGGCCGTGCAAGTTGCCGTTGTTGATGACTCGCGATCCATTTACGCAACTGGTTCGGATTGACGTCGTGATCCATCGCCGTGCGAGCAATCGACACGCCAGGTCGCAAGCACAGCTCGACCAACTCCTGCCGCGCTGCTTCATCAAATTCGCGTCGACCATCTCGCTTGCGGCCAACTACCAGTCTGTTTCGAAGATTCGGTTGCTCTGTCATTAAGGTCTGAGTGCAGGTGTCCACGCGGACACGTAGCTTCTGACCTCCCGACCCTCATGAGAAGGGCGCTATTTATTGACCGCTTACGCTGCTCAAGCACCAGACGCACTGCGCACGCCCGGAATGTCAGAAGCGACAACTCTGTGTTTGTTTTTTCATTCGGCGCAACGACGACAAGACGGCGCAATGGTGCCAGCGAGCGCTCAGCTATGGTCATTCCAACACTGGAGTGGGTCGTGAGCGAAAATCTGCTTGTATTTTCCGCTGAAGAACAGCAACGGTGGTCCATCTCTTTCGGTCAGTGTTTCGACGTCGGCAGTGTAGATTAGGTGGTCGCCGCCTACATGGACCGCGTTGACCCGCGCGGCGATCTGCACCAATGCGTTCCGGATAACGACCACGTTCCCGGTGACCTGAAACGGGTCACTCAGGCCATCTTGTGGTTTCCCGCCGAAATGGCGACTAAGCTCTTCTTGATCTTCGCTGAGGATACTTACTCCAAACAATTCACCGATTCCCACAGATTGGGCGAAACGCGACTGTGTGCGTACGGAAACGAGAATCATCGGAGGATCGACGGAGAGCGACATGAATGCGTTTGCAGTCATGCCGGCGCTTGCCTCCTGGTGACGAAATGAGATGATGGTTACCCCAGTGGCGAATTTCCCCATGGCTTGGCGAAAGCGCGTTACGTCCAAGTTGATAGCTGTGGTCATGGCTCAGATCAGTGGTGTGTCGGGGACTTGTCCGCAGGCAAGGCGTCCGAAGGTTTCGAAGTTCGTCGTCGGGGTAACAATGCCGTGCAGCGAAGCGACGCGAGCATCGTGCCAAATTCGCGAAAACGGATTGCCATGCGATGCAAGCGATCCACCCGAAGCGGTTGCCAGCAAATCAACCGCTTCCCAGATGAGTTTTTCTGCTAGGCCTACATCACGGCGAACCCTGGCTCGGTCGATATGCGCCATGTATCGAGCCGATGCGGCGCACGCTTCGAGGGTGTTCACTTGCTTTTCGATAATCGTGCGCGCGGCATCTAACTTGGCCGATGCTTCGCCAACCTGAAGATGCGTAACGGCGGCTTCGATTTGGTTCACGTACCACGTGTACTGAATCCCGCGTCGCGGCAGAAGTTCGAGGAATGTGTCGAGCGCATTGCGGGCAATGCCGAGCGCTGGAAAAACCAGAATGATCGATAGCATAGGAATGCAAGCGATGCGGTATAGGGCATCTGAGGGAGCGTGCCTGCTGACATAGTTACCCTCAATTTGCTCATTCATCGATACCACATGCGTGTCCGGAACGAACAGGTTCGAGACGCGTACGCTCGTACTGCCGGTTCCTCGCAATCCCATGACATTCCAATCGTCAAGCGTGTTCACGTCGCTCGCGCGGACCAGTGCTACGCCCTGGTCGATGACTTTTCCGTCGCGGTTGACGATCGGAATTCCAAGCAAATCCCAGTTTGCGTGATAGATCCCGGAATTGAATCCCCAGATGCCCTCCTCGATGATGTAGCCGCCCGCGACTTTTTTTACCGTCGCCTTGCGTGGTGAGAGTACCCCTACCACGCGCGCGCGCGTCGCACCGCCGAAGACCTCGTCGGTGACGTCTTTGTCGAAGAACGCAGCGACGCCCCAGGTACTGACGTTCGTTAGCGCCACGACCCACGCCGCCGATGCGTCGCCGCGGCCGAGTTCGGCGACAACTTCGAGGAACGTTCGTAGTGACGTCTGCTTGCCGCCGTAGCGTTGCGGTGTAGTGAGCCCAAACAGGCCTGCTGCGTCGAGGTCATCGATAGTTTCCTGCGGCAAGCGAGCCAATTTATCTACTGTGCTTGTGCGCTGCTTCAGAGCCGGCACAATAGCGGCCGCCGCAGCAACCAGTTCTTCATCGATTTCAAAGGTAATCGGTGCATTCATATTTTATTCTCCTCCGATGGGAGAGTCGGTCAATAGCGATGCCGTTGATCATGACGGGTTCGGTGGGCGTCGGTTCAGCGAATTGCTTCTTAAAACAAGGTATGAATACCCACTCTGGCAATTGCTTGATTTGACGTACTAGAGGATCCATTTGCATCAGTAATCCCATTAATCGATGCATGAGCCCCGGAATTTGCACGTTGATAGATGCATTCTGCATAGACGATGGTTCGCTTGGAAAGCGCGTAGCTGAGAAGGGCACCGAACTGGTGTGCGTGGTTGTTATCTAGTTCCTCGTTTCCTTTCATATAGATATAATTCGCACCGAACGACCATTCCGGCGCAATTTGCCAGTTGCCGCCCAATTGTCCTGCATAGGCGTAAGCACCGTTGAACGCGTTGCGTACGGTCACAAAATTTCCCGTGACTAGAATCGGACCAATTACGTAGTGCGCGCCGAGTCCCCAGTTCCGGATTGAAATTTGCGGTGAGCCCCCGACTGTCCCGGGATACTTGTGTTCAGTGAATGCTGCGCTGATGCCAAAAGGCCCGGCGTCATAGTTGACCCCGACGCTTTCGGCTGAGTTTGAGCCAAAAGATCCTGCGACTCCTCCGAACGAGTACAGAGCACCGACCGACAATCCTGCGAACTTAGGTGACTGATATTTGACTGCGTTTGGGACCGGCGTTCCACTTGTATTGCTCCAGTCGAACCAACCGGTCGGATTTCCGGGCAAATTCAGTTTCTGGAAGGGGCCAGCTGGGAAATTGTGGAGGCCGCCGGTTGGGAGGCCGGGACTGTTGCCAGCCGATGTTAGAGCGGTGAACATAAACTCATAGACATTCCCGAAAGTCAGGGTGCCGAGCCGCGCATCTTCGAGTCCGATATACGCGTTGCGTCCGAAGATGCCGGGCATTAGGATGTTTCCGGTACCGAGCTGGAATTGATCTTCGAGCTTGAAGATCGCTTTTGTTCCCCCGCCCAGATCTTCTATTCCTTGAAATCCCAGCAGATTTGGCGCGAACATGCCGTCTGCGAACTTTACGGTTGCATGACCGCCCTCGTTTGAGATGTACGAGATACCACTATCGATCATTCCGTAAACCGTTACGCTGCTTTGTGCGCTAGCCGATTGATTAAATAGTATTCCTAATGAGATTATTGAAAGAATTTTTCGCATCACCGTCTCCTGGATTCTCGTCTTTTTGTTAGGACTTTGCCGTCGGGGCAAAGTAGAAACGTGGCCGACCAGTTTGATAGGTCAGCTCGAATCGGTCAGTTAAAGCGTTGGTCAGGTCAGGCGAGGATCGGCTCGTCCGCAACCATATTCTCAATATGACCGAGTTGCTGGATATCAACGCGAACTACGTCACCTGGCTGGAGGAACTTGCCAAGGGCGATACCGACGTTCGCACATGTGCCAGTCGCGATGAGATCGCCTGGCTCAAGCGTCATGACCTGTGAGAGCTCATGGATCTGCTCCCAGATGTTGTAAATCATCTTGCCGGTATTAGTCTGCTGGCGAAGTTCGCCATTGACCCACAATTTCATCTCTAATGCGTGCGGATTCGGAACCTCATCGGCAGTAGTGATCCACGGACCGATTGGGCCGTGACTGTCGAAGGATTTTCCGAGCGTGAACGTAGGGCTCTTGAGTTGCCAGTCACGCGCTGAAACGTCGTTGGAAACGAAATAGCCGCCCACGACGTTGCGAGCCTCTTCGATACTGACGTATCGGCACCGGCGACCGATCACCACGCCGAGTTCAGCTTCATAGTCCATCTTGTCCGATACGCGAGGTTTGAAAATTGGATCGAATGGGCCTGTGAGGCAAGTCACCTGTTTGTTGAACCAGACCTGACTTTTCGGCATCGGAACGCCGGCACGCGCTGCCTCCTCGGCGTGGTCGTGATAATTCATTCCGATTGCAAGGTACTTCTGCGCGTCGGGAACAGGGCATTCAAGTCGTACATCCTCGAGCGGGGTGCCGTTTGACGAAGTTCCGACTGCTTTTTCAATCTCCGCGAGCAGCGGGGCGCCGGCCGACAGGAGTTCGCGGATCGTGGTCAACACCGGCGGCAGGAACGGCCCAAGATCGAAAACCTGTTGATCTCGAACCACCCCGATCATCGTTTGCCCGAGGTAGGTATAGCGTGCGAGTTTCATGAAAGTATCCGTATGTGATGTCACTAAATGACAGGGCGCCGTCGCGTAGCCCCACCGGACCGACTGTAGACGTCGCCGCATCGTGGTGAGGGTCAATTGCCTTGCCCGACTGACAGAGGTCCGATCGGTTTTAGAGCGTCAGACGTCCCACTTGCTTGCGGCCCGACCTCCTGTTCAGTTGTCGCCAACTGGTCTGCACGTGGCGGGTGGATGTCGGGATGTCTGAAGGATAGATTGCGTTATTATCGATAAACACTAGGGAAATCGATAATATGTTGGGGCGCAGCCTCGTTCCCGAGGTCGTAAGGAGGGGCTTAGGGTGTGCCGGCAGTGGGTGAGGGCTCGTTGCTGCGTGGCTTTCCTAGTCGGCTCAGTCCTTCCCTAGAGTGCGATTGCAGGCGGCCAAGTTGCCCCAAGGGAGGCGCCTTGGTATGACAGCTGGGCATGGTTGACCCCAGCGAACGGTTCGTCGGCACATACTGGATTTCCCTATTGAATATCGATAAAAATGAATTTAATCTACGAAAGTGGACGGCCGGTTGGGGACGTCGGAGTAAACCGCAACGTGGAGAGATTCGATGGCAGGGGTTACAGACATTGCTTTCGTCCGATATCAGGCTGTGGACCTAGATAGGATGGAGAGCTTTCTGCAGGACTTTGGGCTGCGGTGCAGCGCGAGGAGTGACCGGGCGCTGTATATGCGCGCTAACGGACGAGCGCATCACGTGCATATCACCGAGCTCGGCGAACAGAATGGGACGGTCGGCTTTGGCTTGTACGTGGAAAGCGAAAAGGCGCTCCACGAACTTGGGGAGCGGCTCGGGGCGGCAGTGGAGGACAATCCGGAGCCAGGCGGAGGCAAGCGGGTGCGCATAACCGATCCGGCGGGGTTTGTCGTTGATCTGATTTTCGGACAACAAACGCTCGAACCTTTGCCCCATCGTTCATCAATTTCGATGAATATTGGGACGCAGCGGACTCGATTCGGAGCAGCGATTCGTTTGACGCCTGAGCCGTCCCATGTATTGAGACTTGGGCACGTTGCATTGTTGGTACCGGACTTTCAGGCCAGTTTTACTTTTTACTCTGAAATTTTCGGCATGCGTCCGTCTGATATTTATTTCGCTGGAGCCGAGACGAATGAAGTCGCCGCGTTCATGCATTGTGGTTTGGGCGAAACTTGGACGGATCACCATACGGTGGCGATCATCGCTGCGTCGGACGGGCGAGCACGGTTCGATCATAGCGCATTCGAAGTGCTCGATCTCGATGACGTGATGCTAGGCGGCGAATATCTCAAAGCACGTGGCCGTCAGCACTCTTGGGGTGTCGGTCGGCACGTGCAGGGAAGCCAGATTTTCGACTACTGGCGCGATCCGTTCGGAAACAAAATCGAGCACTGGACTGATGGCGATCTCGTAAACGACACCACGCCAGTTGGTCGGTCCCAAGTATCGAGTAACGAGTTGCAGCAGTGGGCTCCGCCGTTATCGCCAGAGTTTTTCGAGTAGCGAGTAGCTCAAGCATTGATACGACCGCGCTGCAAGAGCGGGGCGGTCAGCGCCGTCTCCAACAGGTTTCCAATCAGCGATTAATTCGGCCTTCGTGACAAGTTTAATTGTGTATTCAGGAACCCACATTGCAGAGGAATTAGAAATGCAGGACAAGATTATCATAACGTGTGCGCTGACGGGGGCCGGTCCATTGTCGGCGAACCCCAATCAGCCGGTTACGCCGATGCAGATCGCGGATTCAGGCCTCGCCGCTGCGGATGCCGGTGCCGCGATCCTTCATATTCATGTGCGGGATCCAAAAACCGGATCTTTTTCAGGTGAATTGGATTTGTATGAAGAGGTCGTCGAGCGCATCCGCGCGAAGAATAAAGATGTCATTCTAAATTTGACCACCGGACTCGGTGCAGGCTTCATGCCGGCGGACCCGATGAAGCCGGATTCTGCCGGTCCCGAGTCGCACATCTGGGCGGCGGAGAAGCGGGTCGAGCATGTCGTCAAGCTGAAGCCCGAAATCTGCACACTTGACCTCGTTACCGCACAGGTCTTTGGAGGTGTCGTGATCAGCTTGGAGCCAGTCCTCACTAGAATGGCTGACCTCATTCGTGCAGCAGGCGTCACGCCAGAAATCGAACTTTTCGACAGTGGCGATGCTGTGCTCGCGAAGCATCTCATAGCCAAAGGCGTGCTTGATGGTCCAGGGATTTATTCCTTTGTAATGGGACTGAATTTCACCATGCCAGCTACTCCCGAGACGATGATCTATATCAAATCCTTGCTTCCAGACGGCGCAATCTGGCAGGGGTTCGGGATAGGCCGCAATCAGTTTCCGATGGCACTGCAATCATGTCTGCTGGGTGGACAAGTGCGGGTCGGCATGGAAGATAACGTGTTCATCTCGAAAGGCGCGTTCGCAACTAGCAATGCCGAGCTTGTGACGAAAGCGCGGCACATGGTCGAGGCGATCGGGCCGTCCATCGCGACACCCGCCGAGGCGCGTGCTCTGCTCGGGCTCGCCGGGCGCTAGACCATCTGGGAGATCATCGTCGGCTCCTGTACCGAGATTGATTCTCATTATCGATAAGCGGTCATTTGGTTCATGCAGTTTGGAGTGCTAAATTGTCGGAGGCGACGTAAATGAGTTCGAATGTGGTAGGGCAAGTTAAGGAGCTCGAGGAAAGCCGTTGGGCTGCAATGATGACGGCCGATATTGATCGCCTCGACGCGCTGCTGAACGATCGAGTTACCTGGATACATTCATCGGGGCAATGCGAAGGAAAAAAGGAGTTTCTCGAGCGAATGGCTGCAGGTCGGGTGACTTATCTGTCGATCGAGCGAACTGGTGAGTGTCGCGCTCATGGAGATCAAACGGTTGTCATTACTGGTTTGGTTCAGATGCGAGTCCTAGCAGAAGGGCAGGAACATGAATTGAAGAATCGCTATACCAACATTTGGGTGAGGGAGCGGCAGGTATGGCAAATGGTAGGGTGGCAATCGACGGCGGTCGTCAATGTGTGATCCGGGATGGTTTGTTGGCACACCATTAGTAAATTGGATTTCATCAATAGAGTAATGGATGTACATTACTGATGCGTTCGAGATGACCTAACTTTGTCGCTTTTCCATACGCGCCAAGATGGAAATCGGATTGGATTTCGGGCGGATGTCTGTGCGTCATTCGAAGAAGAAAGTTAATTAATGTGCGAACTTGGTTTAACAGAAAATTCAATTGTAATCGAATTGGATCATCGAAAAGTGATGGCGCGCTTGAAGAGGGTGCGTGCTGAAGCTGGTGCGAACGATCAATTTTCCAATTTATCCGGTAAAAGGGTGCGATATGGATGGCGGTTTGTTCGGCAGGAGTCGCTTTTTTATGGATGTCCATATCTTATATCTGTCACGGATGAGCGGTTGGTGAGTTCACAACGTAAGCTCAGCTGCTCAGATCTGCATTAATCAAATATTGGAGATGATATGCTGCAAAGACATAACGAAAATCCTCGTCGCGAGCGAGCAGACGATGACGAACTGGTATTGCGCAATGACCTCGTGTCGCGAGCAAGGGAACTGTTTCCGCTTCTCCGCAAGAACGCGGAGCGTACCGATGCGGATCGCCGCGTCGTCGAGGAGAACGTAGAGGCACTGAAAGACGCGGGGCTTTTCCGGATGATGGTGCCGAGGCGTTACGGCGGTTACGAGGCGAACTTCAGAACCAATCTCGAAGTCACGTCGACAATTGCTGAAGGGTGCGGCTCGACTGCGTGGGTGCTTAATCTGACTTCGATCAATGCTTGGGCCATTTCACTGATGTCGCGGCGTGCTCAGGACGACGTTTTCGGTGCGAATCCGGACTCCCGCGCTGCCGGCGTGCTGACTCCTTCCGGTTCGGGCAGACGTGTTGACGGCGGCGTTCGCGTAACAGGGAAATGGTATTTTGCTTCGGGGTCACTGCATGCCAATTGGGGCTTGGTTGGTTTCACGGAAGTGGACCAGGACAACCGGCCGCTTGGGCAATATATGGCTCTCGTCCGCGCGGAAGAGATGACGCTCGAAGACACGTGGTTCACGGTGGGTATGCGCGGCAGCGGTAGCAATTGTTTCATCGCAAATGACGTATACGTGCCCGCGCATCGGATCTTGTCCGTTGCGGACGCGCTCGCTGGAGACTACCCGACACCCTTCAAAGACGAGTACGTCTACCGGGCGGCTTTTGTTCCCGTCGCGACGATTGTTCTGGCTGGTCCGCAACTGGGTCTTGCACGCGCTGCGCTGCGCCACGTTATGGAGACTGCGGGGAAGCGGCCTATTGCTTACACCGATTACATGAAGCAGTCCGACTCGACCGCGTTTCAACTGCAGGTCGCGGAAGCCGCAACGAAAATTGACGCGGCCCACCTCATGGCCTGGCGCTGCACGGATACGATCGACGCAGCAGCAAAGGAGGGGGATAAACTGGATTTGCTTACACGAGCACGATGCCGCGCCGACACCGGCTATGCGATTCAGCAAGTGACCGAGGCGTTGCAAATTCTCGTCAGTGCTCACGGAGCCGGAACCTTTGCTCAGTCGAATCCGCTGCAGCGCATTTGGCGCGATTCGAACACAGGTGCGCGGCACGCGATTGCTATGCCGATTGTGAACTTGGAGATCTACGGGAAGGCGCTGTTGGGGGTCGAGCCCAACATTACGCCGCTCGTCTGAACCGCGAACGATAACGATGCGTTGCGCCGGCGCATTGCAAGAAGGCGACGGGGGCCCGCAGCATAGCAGATTTGCGAGAGAATAATCGATTATTCGTGGTAGAATCGTAAATTTGCAGCGGGCCGCTGCGTTTTCTAACCAAGTTCAGAGGATGCGCGCGCCATTGGCTGCGAAGGCATCTACGGAGCACAAAAATGGATCTCGAAACTTCCGGCGCGGCGGGCAAGAGCCTGACGACAACGGCGTTCGAGCTAATCAGGGCGGACGTCCTGATGGGCAAGCTGCTGCCCTCCGAGCGCCTACGCGTTCAGGTTCTGAGCGAGCGGTACGGCATTGGGGCGACGGCAATTCGCGAAGCACTCTCTCGCCTTGTGACCGAGGGCCTCGTTGATGTCGAGGATCAGCGGGGATTTTGCGTAACACCGGTATCTCGCGAAGCACTTCTGGACCTTACAGAAACTAGGATTGGTGTAGAACGCCTTGCGCTTTCTCGGTCGATCTTGCATGGCGATGTCGAATGGGAGACGAACATGGTGAGTGCCTATCATCGTTTGTCGCGGACACCTGTGCCGACCGATCCGGCCAAGCACCAAGCGTGGGCAACAGTACACCGGCAATTTCACGAAGCGCTTATCGGGGGATGTGCATCGCCATGGCTGCAGCGCTTGTGCCGATTGCTCTATGACCAAGCGGAGCGGTACCGCAATCTTGCGGAACTCGAAATGCGTACGGCGCCGGATTTGCGCGACACGTTCGCGGAACACAAGGCGCTACTCGATGCGGCGTTGGAGCGCGATATCGAGAAGTTGAGTGCATTGATTGGTGTACATTTTCGGACTACGACGGAAATCATTCTGAAGGCAGGATTCGACCGGTCGTCGACGTGAAGGCTGGCCCGCCGGTGGGCCGAGCGAGATGGTCCGATTGCAGACGGGGCGCTAGCCCGTTGCCCCGACATGGGACCTCGCGCGACTGAGTGCGCTTTTTCGCCGGATGCTGCTTCGGCGGAAGCGAAGATCTTGGTCGCCGGTTCCGAGATATGGCAATGATGCGTTAGTCGTTCCGGCAGCGCATCGTCATCTGTGCGTCGCCGAACGTGCTCGACAATTCATCAAAGTCCAGACTGGTCGTATTCGCTACGCTCTCGTGCTCATACAGGCGGCTGAGCAGTTGGAACAGCGGCGCTCCACCCACCCTGCGGACAATACCCAAGTTGGTCTAGGATGGCCGGGGTGAGACGCAGCAGGTTCGCCGAGATCGGTGCGGTTCGGCCTTGCGTTTTCTCTCCGTTCGAATGCGTTGACGAGTCGGCATTGTCAGCGGTGAGCAACCGCCCGAGCAGTTCTCCTAGGCCGCCGCTATGCCGTTCGGTCGTACCTGTTTTAAGTTCTGCGGTCAGATCACGAATGACCGGCCTCCCGTACCTTGAAGCTGTTGGCAATCCCGTCTGTCCTGCGCAAACCCGGCGCGGTACCGCTATTGCAACGGTTGCGCCGCGCGAGGCAGGCGGAGACCGGATCATGGCAAGGTTCTCGCACTTGTCCCGAAGGGCGGCCTGGATGTCGTTCTGGCCGCGGGCGAACTAGCGTTGGAGTAGGCACAGCTCTCAAGGTGGATGATCGTGGGGGACGTGCTTTCGCGAACGCGCAGCGTGCCAATGCCACCGAGGATCGATCCGAGGTTGCCTCAGGCGACGCCATCGCATGCCAATACGTGCGCTCTGCAGTAAACGTCTGGCGAATCCATCCCGCGGCTAGGCTGGTGCCGGCTTCCCGTTCTGAGTTTGCCGAGCCGCGATGCTGGATGCAATGAACTGGAATCCGTCACACCTTTCCAATCATTGCCATCGAGACATCCCTGAAAACTCCAACCAAGAACCGGCGGGTTAGGCTGATGACTCAGCTCAGTATTCGGTCGACGTAAACACTCCTTGATCCCCACGCGGGCTTCCGCTTCCGTCCGAAGACCGACGATTTTTCTCGTCCGTAAGGCACATTCAGAATGTTCGTCGTGCTCTTCGAGGACGACCTTTATTGGTTCCCGCTGGCCCTGTTCGTCGTGAGGGCAAGTCAGGAAGCGTTGGGTACAGCTTGCGATCCGACTGACGCGAGGGCAGACGTCGTACGGGGCAGACCGGAGGAGGAAGATGAATCTATATTTGCATTGATTATCGATAAAAACGCGGATATTCTATGGTCATGCCCGGGGAGAGAGATTGCCCCGTCGAATGAGGATGGCGCTCTAACGCGCTGCGGACTGGGCAGCGAGTGGATCATCACACCGTTGGTATCGTCTCGAGCAGTGTTGGCGAAGCGAGGTTTGATCGTAGTGCCGGGCGCGTACCGATTTCCAATAACGAACTGCAGCAGTGGGCGCCGCCGCGGACACCGGAATACTTTGAGTGACGAGCCCCCGACATCATCCCTTCACTGATATATCAAATCACAATGAAACTCGCTCGATTTAGCATCGACGGCCGCACCGTGATCGGCGCGATCAAGGCCGACAAGGTCTACGAAATGAACATGCTTCTCGGCGACGATGCCCCGACGTCGATTCGCGAGATTCTGGCCGCAGGTTCGTCCATGCGGTCCAAAATCGAGAAGTCGCTTGCAGTGGCAACCGAGGGGTACAGCATCGACCGAATTCAATTCGATGCACCGATTCCCGACCCCCAGAAATACCTGGCTATCGGCATGAACTATCAGGACCATGCGGAGGAGGCGCGCGCTGCCGGCATCCCGATACCGAAAACGCAGCTCTGGTTCAATAAGCAAGTCACTTGCATCACGGGACCCTATGCCGATGTCCAAAGGCCGCGTGTGTCTGACAAGCTTGACTACGAGGCCGAACTCGGAGTGGTCATCGGCAGGCGGTGCCGCTACGTGAGCGAGGCGGATGCGCGCAGCGTCGTCGGCGGCTACTTTGTTGCGAATGACGTGACGGCACGTGATTGGCAAGCGGCCAGTCCCACGTTCACATTGGGAAAATCGTTTGATACCCATGGTCCCATCGGCCCTTGGATTACGACGGATGATGAAGTCGGCGATCCTCATGCCCTTGAAATGCGCCTGTTTGTGAATGGAGAGCTTCGCCAGCGGCAGGTTACGGGAAACATGATCTACAACATTTGGCAACAGATTCATCATCTTTCGCAAGTCATGACTCTCGAACCGGGCGACCTGATCGCAACGGGAACCTGTGCAGGCGTGGGTATTGCATTGAATAGGTTTCTTCAACCAGGGGATGTCGTTCGTGTCGAGATTGACGGTCTCGGCCACATCGAGAACCGGGTCGTGGAAGAGTCAGCGGTATAGTTCGATCGACTACGGAAAAAAGATAATCAGGAGACGAAAATGGAGTTTGATGCCGATGTGGCCATCGTTGGCTATGGGCCGGTCGGCCAGGCGATGGCGATCGGGTTGGCGGAGTTGGGGCATAGTGTGCTCGTGCTCGAACGCTGGCCGTCGCTGTATCCGTTGCCACGGGCGATCGTATACGACCATGAGATCGCACGCATTTTCCAATCGCTGGATGTGGCCGATGCGCTGGCGCCACACACGGCGCTGAGTTCGAGCTACGAATGGCGGAACGCGCAAGGCGAACCTCTGAAGGTTTTCAATGGGCTTGATAAGCTCGGTATTTCAGGCTGGCCGCAGCGGTTAGGGTTTAGCCAACCGTATCTTGAGCGGACGCTGGATAAGAGAGCCCGTTCCTTTGGCGACCAGATTTCGATTCTGCAGGGTTGGCAGGTCACCGCACTGGAGCAGGTTGAGGATGGCGTCGTGCTCGAGGCCACGGAAACGAAAGACCCGACAAGTCCGCCGAAACGGTACCTTCTGAAGTACATCGTCGGTTGCGATGGGGCTGGCAGCTTCGTGCGCCGCGCGATGGGCAGTGAGTACGAGGATCTCGGCTTCTCATCAGACTGGCTCGTTGTCGATGTGTTGCCTGTTGACCCAGAGCGGTGGACGAATGAGCTCATTCAGATCTGTGATCCTGCTCGACCAACGACAAACGTTTCTGGCGGACCTGGCCGGCGCCGCTTCGAGTTCATGCTTCTGGAAGGGGAATCCAAGGATGACATGAACAGTGAAAGTACAGCCTGGAAGCTTCTCGCCCCTTATGGCTGGACACCCCAGAGTGCGGTGCTGGAGCGCCACGCGGTTTATACGTTCCGCGGTTGTGTTGCAACGCAGTGGCGCAACGATCGGATAATGATCGCGGGCGACGCCGCCCACCTCACGCCACCGTTTGCCGGGCAAGGGTTATGTGCGGGGATCCGCGACGTGGCTTCCTTGACGTGGCGCCTTGACTTACTGCTCAAGGAGCGCGTTCATTCAGACATTCTCGATGCGTACGGGACCGAGCGAAGCTACCACGTACGTCAGTTCATTGAGTTTGCGATCGAACTAGGCAAAGTTATTTGTGTGCTAGACCCGGTCACGGCTGCTAAACGTGACGCCTGGCTGCTGGGCGAAGGAGCTCACGACGAAGACCGCTTTCCTAATCCGAGGCTTCCTCCTTCTGATTGCCTGAGATACGGTGATCCACTGGCGGGACAGCTTTCGCTTCAGGCCCGTGTGCGGGTTGGCGAACAAGTTGGCCGCTTCGATGACTTGGTGGGCGGCGGATTTGTTCTTCTTTCACTGAATTCCCATTCAATGAAAGAGCTCAGCCCAAGTCAACGGGCGTTTATGCTCTTTGCGGGTGTCCAATCGGTTTCGATGGAGCAGGGTGGCCCCGTCGAAGATGTGGATGGAAGCTATCGCGAATGGTTTTCGACGCTCGGTTGTGAGGCCGTTCTCATCCGCCCAGACTTTTATATTTTCGGTGGAGGTGCGCCTGCCGAGCTTGTGAATGAATTTGCGAGCGCCGGATACTGGATTCGACCGCATGTGCTGGATTCAGACAGTAAGTGAGATCATTCGCAGTATTGTTTGGGTCCTCCAGAAATTCACAGTTAGCGAGTCGGGATATCGTATTTCGAGTGTCATTTTGAGCTTACATCTCGCTGAATAACGAGCAATGGTTGTTACGTAATGCAAACCTTTGAGCGTTGAATTGAAGCTGTCGATACATCAGCTGGCACTCGCTCCGCATTGAAGAAAAGGACGATTAGTATGGAAAGCTTAAATCTGCAAGGTATCGAAGGACTGAGAGAATCGCCCGTGACAGCGATGCTCGGGGGCGTGATCAGATGTATCGACGACAGCTACAGCCGGCTCGAATGCGACTATATTGGTACGGAGGAGTTCAGGAATCCCGCGGGGAATTTGCAGGGCGGTATGCTCAGTGCGATGCTGGACGATCTCACGGCGTGGCTGGTTACTGTCGGGATCGACAAGTCCGCGCGTTGTGCAACGCTAAGTCTGACTACCTCGTTCATTCGCCCTGCAATCCCTGGCCAACTTCAAGGACGTGCGACGATGATTCGTCGGGGACGAATAGTCTGTCATGTAGAAGGTGAGCTTTGGCAAGAAGGGACGTTGATTGCGACCGCAAGAGCAGTGTGTGCGATCGTTCGGTCATAAAGAGGGGCGTAGAGGCTTCGCTTCTGACAATAACATTCCGATCCGATGCGGCCGGTCCGACACACTATAGTCAGGCAATTTAAATGAGTAACTACCAAACGAAGGTGGCTAATGTCTTCCCGTTCTGAAATTGGTAGGAACTCTGGCCGAAAGTGGTATCGAAGTAGGGGAAATCGTAGGAAATTCCATGGCGCTTTGTTGTATTTAATAAGGTATCGATAATTAATTGAAGCGGCGAATCATTTTACCCAGATGTGACAGTCAAAGGAGGGGGCGATGTCAAAGGTAGAGAGCTGGCGCACTCGGGCCGTACTGATCGTATGTCATGTCGCGGGAATGATCGACATGGTAGCGCTACCTGTATGGGTGGGGAATTTCGTGGAGCGCTACGGGTTTAACTCTCAGCAGGCGGGCGGACTCGTTACGCTATTCTTAATAGGTGTGGTTCTGGCCAGCATAGTGGTTGCCCCCCGTTTTGGTTTCCTCTCGCGTCGATGGTTACCCGCGCTTGGGTACGGAATTTCTGCCACTTCTTTTCTCTGTGCGTCCCTGGTTAGGGAGTTTGGTCCCTTGGCTGCGCTACATGTGATGAGTGGACTAGGCGTTGGAAGCGGGTTGTCGTTTACTCATGGAACGATGGGTCGCAGTCAAAATCCCCATCGAATTTTTGCCTATGGTCAGGCTGTACTCGGCCTATTTGCCATTGGCTTCCTGGGTGTCGTTCCCCGGGTGCTATCGGCGTCTGGTGGCTCAGCACTATTTATTGTATTCGCCGGGGTTATGACATTGGCTGCGACATGTGCAGCTGCAGGATTTCCGTCGCACAATCGAACATCTGTGATCCAAGCAAGCATGCGTCCGGCTGAAATCCACGTTCCGCGTGCAACGTGGCTCGCGGTAGCGGGAGTTCTGTTGCTCACTCTTAATCAGGCCATGATGTTCAGTTTTTTGGAGCGCATCGGTATTGACAGACACTTCGGTCCCGAGAGAGTGAATTCGGTTCTGCTCGCTACAGGAATTGTTGGCTTGTTCCCGGCGTTGATTGCTGCGGTCCTTCAGCGACGGCTGAATGCCCGTACCGTGGCACTAACTGCTCCTTGGGCGCAGGCAGTGCTCGCCCTTACCGTGACGAATGCAGCGAGTTTCTTTCCCTATGCCTTGGCCGGAAGTATTTATCCGTTTGTGACGCTTTTTGCGCATACATTTCTGTTCGGTCTGATTGCTCGGATTGATAAAAGCGGTCGTGCGGTTGCGTCGACACCGGCGATGGTAATGAGTGGGTCTGCGGTCGGTCCATTCTTTGCTGGCACATTGGCTCTCGTATCAGGATATGGAGCAATAGGAATCGGCGTCGTGCTGGTTGCAGTCGTGTCCACGTTCTTTGTCTGGCGCATTCCCCACGCTTATAGCGAGGCTGAACATACGCTGATGGGAATTGCGCATTAATAGTGAGCTCAGGCGGCGGCTGTTCTCCGGCCAGCTGAATGTGGGTCGGTGCGTAACGCGAAAGCACCTAGATCCACATATCGAGCGATTTGAGATCGCACTGGTGGACGCGGTGGCGCGCATCTTTATCTAGTCAGCACACCGGACCCTAGCGTTTCCCGCGGCGCAACGGCCTCCCATGAGCCGTTGCTATCCCATCCGCGCGCTGATTAGGTCATCCCCCTTGTTGCCGATGTTCCTCGCCTTCAATTGAAGTACAAGGCACCAACTCGATCGTACCGAATCAACTGACATTCACCTTGTCTCCCGAAATGGCGTCCAACCCATGGAACTTAGTTGCTCGGGGATGAAAAAGTCTGGGGGGCCACCTTAACCATCTGCTTCCGCTGCAGACGCTATGTAAGCGTGGGGCCGATACCGTCTTGACGGCGTGAGTTACCGGTTTCCCCAACGATTGGATGCCATGCGCAGCAGCGTGGCATTGGCCGCACGCATATCGAACCGATCGGCATCGAAGCCGGGGCCAACCCAGTTTCGGTAATGTTCTGCCTCTTCGCTATTCGGATCGTTAGATAGCGTGTTCAGGAACGCGTCGTAGCCAGGCGGGCCGCCCACATCTTCTGGCGGGCACGCGCGAGCACCATCGATGACCTGGGCCGCGCCCCACGGTTCGCTTTCAACGATTTCCACTTTCTCAACGACGATGGCGTGATCCCACCCGTCCCCGAAGTCGTACCGGTAGAGGAAGCGTGAGTCAGGTTTCAGGACCTTCTGCAGTCGAACCTTGCGGTCATCGGCGGTCGTGCCCGGATCGGCGAAGTCCAGCACGTCATCGACCTCGAACATGGCGTAGGTCATGCCGTCGATCAGGAAGTCGTGCAGGTGGGAGTCTTCCCAGCCGAAGGCCGCCTGCAGGATATGGTGCAGCTTGCGCAGTGACTCGGTTCCTTCGACCTCGAGCCGGCGCCAGATGGGCGGCTCGATGTGTTGAAGCTGCACGTGCAGGGTAAAGCGCTGGAACGATTTCGCCATCTGATCTCCGGGGAACGGGAAGCCAGCGGCATTATCGCCTTACGATGCCGGGGTGGTTATTTTCCAGGGCAGCAGGCCTTCGACCTGGTTGATCGGATGGTCTGCAATGCGCGCAAGCACGACGCGCAGATACGCCTCGGGATCGATGCCGTTGAGCTTGGCCGTCCCGATCAGGCTGTAGATCGCGGCAGCACGCTCCCCACCTGAGTCCGCGCCGGCGAACAGGTAGTTTCGGCGCCCGATAGCCACTCCGCGCAACGCGGCGCTCGACCGGCAGGTTATCGATTTCGAGATGCCCGTCGTCGCAGTAGCGCGTGAGCGCTTCCCACCGG
This sequence comes from Burkholderia sp. BCC1998, assembly GCF_905339875.1. Lineage (NCBI taxonomy): Bacteria > Pseudomonadati > Pseudomonadota > Betaproteobacteria > Burkholderiales > Burkholderiaceae > Burkholderia > Burkholderia sp. BCC1998. The sequence continues at coordinate 40,740 of NZ_CAJPHE010000026.1, read as the reverse complement.
TTCAACGCGTAGAGGATCGCCCGACTCGTGTCGGATTTGCGCGAGAGCGTCTCCAGTGTGGCGCTCAGCCACGCATGGAGTTGATCGAGCAAGGGCCTGGCGCGAGTTTGTCGGTGCGCTCGCCGCTCATCGGGCGGTTTGCCACGGATCTGCTCTTCGACCTTGTAGAGCGCGCCGATACGTTCCAGCGCCTCGGTGTTCAATGCATTTGGGCGAGCCGCATGCAATTCGTAGAACTGCCGCCGTGCATGGGCCCAGCATGCTGCTTCGGCAACGCGTCCCGTTTCGTAAATCGCTTGGTAGCCGCCGTAGGCGTCGGCCTGCAACGTGCCATTGAACGATTCGAAATGCTGCTGCGGATGGATGCCCTTGCGGTCCGGCGTATAGGCAAACCAGACGGCCGGCGGAGTGGCGTCGCTGGACGCCCGATCGTCACGCACATATACCCACAGGCGTCCGGTTTTGGTCTTGCCGTTCCCTGGCGCAAGCACCGGCACTGGCGTATCGTCGGCATGGAGCTTCGTCGCCGCCATGACGTGGCGACGCAGTGCGTCGACGAGCGGTTGCAGCAGCGCCGCAGTGTGACCAACCCACTTCGCCAGCAGCGAGCGATCCAGCTCGACACCTTCCCGCGCATAGATCACCGACTGCCGGTAGAGCGGCAGGTGATCCGCGAACTTCGCGACCAGTACGTGAGCCAGCAGTCCCGGGCCAGCCATGCCTCGCTCGATGGGACGGCTCGGCGCAGCAGCCTGGGCGATGTGATCGCAGCATGAACATGCCAGCTTCGGCCGCACATGGCGGATGACCCGGAAGCTCGCCGGCACATACTCGAGTTGTTCGGCGACGTCCTCGCCAAGCTGCTTCATCGGCGCACCGCACGCCGTGCAGGTTTCACGTGATTCGGGCCAATGGATCTGGATCTCGCGCGGCAGGTGATCCGGCAACGGCTTGCGTTGTACCTGTTCCGGTGCCGTGCGTGGCGTCCTGGGAATCTCGATGGGGGCAGCGCCTTCGTCGGCCTCGAGTTCTTCCAGACGCAGCTCGAGCTGCTCGATCTGGCGGTCCAGTTTCTCCGAGCGGCGGCCGAACTGCATGCGGCGCAGCTTTGCGATCAGCAGCTTGAGATGCTCGATCTCCGCCTTGTCGGTTGCCGTCGCCGCCTTGTGCGATTCGACCACGTCTTCCAGATGCCCGATGCGGGCATCGCGCTCGAGCAGTAGAGCCTTGAGCGCTTCGATGTCGTCCGGGTACGCGTTCGCCGTCGTCATGCCCGCAGTCTACGCGCCGGTGGGCGGGTTTACAACGCTGAGGTCGGCGCCGCCGTGCGCACCGGCTGCCGCCAGTCGATGCCTTCCAGCAACATGGACAACTGCGCCTGGCTCAAGCTGACGACGCCCCCATCCGCACGCGGCCAGACAAAGCGGCCGCGTTCAAGCCGTTTCATCAGCAGACACATGCCGTCACCGCTCCACCACAGCACCTTGACCAGATCGCCGCGTCGGCCGCGGAACACAAACACGTGTCCGCTGAACAGGTCCCGCTCGAGCACGGTCTGCACCTTCGCGGCCAGGCTATTGAAGCCGGAACGCATATCGGTCACACCAGCAGCCAGCCACACCCGCGTCCCAGCGGGAAGGCCCAGCATCACGAACCCACCTCCAGCAAGCTTGTCAGCACAAGCCGCAGGACATCAGACTCCGGCTTGCCTTCGAAACACACGCGCACGCCACGACATTCGATGACCAGCCCGGATGATCTGACCGGTTCCGGTATCGGCGGTGATGCCATCTGAACAGGCAGGAATAATTCAACTGGCGCGGATGCGGACGTCGCCTCTTGCTCCTGATCCCGACGCCACTTCGACACGAGATTCGCGTTCAACCCATGCGCGCGTGCAACTTCCGCCAGTGAACGGGTCGGGTCTCGTGTTTCCGCCACGACCTGCGTGCGAAACTCATTCGTGTAATTCTTGGAGCCTCGTCGGCGGCCCTGCGCCTTGATTTCCATTTTTTCTGGTTCCCACTACATTCTGGTGGGAACCAGATTGCCGCCTATGAACCTTCATGAACAGACGGTGCTGGGGAAGCGCTTACGACGCTATCAAGGATAGGCCTTGTGCATTGATGAAGCCGCAAGTGACTACTACATCTATGGAAGTGTATGCGAAGGGCGGATGGCGGGGATTGGCCGTTTGCCAAGGATGGATTCAAGCGCTCCGAGTAACATCTGAGCGGCCTTCATGCCATCTGATAGAAATGATCGCTCGCGCCAAGCCACATATCCATCAGGGCGAACGAGAAGAGCTCCTCCTTCGTCAATTTCGCGCAGCCGCTGCCATGCGCAATAGACGTCCTGATAATCGCGCTCGCCAATGACCACCACGCGCAGAAATGGGATGCGCAGTTCGGTAGCTGCGTGAATCCATGCGGCGCCTGAGAGACCGGTTACGAGAGTGAACTTTCCCTTGCCTACGACATCGAGTGTCGAAACGCGGTGACCGCGGGAATCGATGAGCCATGCGTGCGGGAGTTTAGCGCCCGGGCGAGTACTAGTTTGCAAGTAGAGTTCAGGATCACGTGTCCACTTCTCAGGAGGCAGATCGCTATCAACAAGCACAGCCGACGAGGCATAACGCTGATTCATTTCGACACCTTGTGCATTAAACTCGCGATTCTTTAACTCAAGTGCATCAACTGCCAATATACGTGCACGTACGCCCTCAGGTCCGCGATCACGGAACCGTTCGATCCCTGCGGCAATTGGATTCTCGGCGCCGACCACCGAAAACACTTCCTTGATGAGCGAGTAATCACGTCGCGACTGATTGGCGCGTAATACGATCTGTTTGCCTACCGGAGCCCGTTCGTCGGAATAGGTTTGAAGTAACTTTTGCGACGCGTGCCCGTTGACGACGTATGCAAGTTTCCAAGCGAGGTTGAATGCATCCTGTACACACGTGTTGGATCCTAAGCCGCTCGAAGGCGGATGGCGGTGCGTCGCGTCTCCGCCGCAAAGGACGCGGCCGGTCGAGTATGTTACGGCGTATGCCTGATTTACGTACCAGACTGATTTTCGCAAAACGTCAATCTTCAGATCGGGGTCGCCGACGAGGATACGGATCTTCGAGATAACGGTTTCTTCAGTGAGATCGGGGTCGCCCTGCGAAATGTCAAAGCCCCACCCAGCGATCCATTGCGTCCAGGGTTTGACCGCACGCAAGAGGCCCAAGCCGATTTCTCCAAAGCTTGCATTGGGGCTCACAATCCAGTGAAGAATACTGGGCCGATGCTCGACGTATCGGCTGAGATCAGCGTTGAAGAGGGTGTACACGGTGCCTGCGCGACCCATTTCGCCTTCGATTTTGAGACCGAGTTGGTCGACAATAGTGGAGCGTGCTCCGTCTGCACCAACGAGGTATTGGCACCGGACACAGTACTCGCGTCCACTGTGGCGGTCACGAAGTCGAACCGTCACTCCAGTGCCATCCTGCGCATGTGACAAATATTCCGTATTGGTCGTGAATGACGCGCCCCGTGCGGCTGCGTTGCTTACGAGAATGGGCTCCATGGTTGGTTGCACGATGTCCGCCAAGGGGCAAGGGCTGCCCGCAACATAGTCGCCGTGTCGCTCTTCACCGGTTCCCCATGCGCGAATGCGAATGAGTTCCTCCCCGGCAAGGCTGGTCGCGAAGAGGCTGTCGCCCATCTGGTCCCACGGTGTCGCGTTGCGAAGCACTTCCTGTTCGATACCCAGATCCCGATAGACTTCCATTGTGCGCTGATTAGTAATGTGAGCGCGGGGAGTGTCCGCAAGCCAGTTTGATCTGGATACCATCAGAACTTTTACACCATATGTGGCGAGTGCCAACGCGGTGGTTGCACCCATCGGACCCGCACCAACAATAACTACATCTGTCTCGAAATCGGTCTTGTTACCCATATGCACGTCAAGAACTCTGGTAGAGGTTGGTGGATTCGCACGCTGATCGGCAAAGGTCTCATAGTCATTAACGCATGGTTTGAGAAGGGATAAGGCAGCTCCTTCTCCGTAGCAATGCCATGGGCAAATGATTGTTGTACCTAGGTGCGTAACTAGCGGTGCGGAGATGCCGGATTGCCGTTTGGCAGCGACCGTCATTCATGTATGCTAGCGAGAACGACGTTATGTATGTAATGCTGGATCGTCATAGCGGTAAGCCGAATTTTGCATAACGAGTCAAATGCGTCGAGGCTACTAAGTCGGCGGGTTGAGATGTAACGTATGAGGACGATCCGGCAGCCGGATGGCAACGGTCAGACGATTGTCTTCGTTCAGGAGGGAAGGCCGGTGGATTCATCTTTAATCGAGTACTTTTTGCGCGTGGCGGAGCTTGGAAGCATCAACAAGGCTGCCGCAGACCTTCGACTCTCACAGCCTGCACTCTCAAGACATATCGTCTCGCTCGAGCATCAGATGCGCGCGCGGCTGTTTGCGCGCACTCGAGGTGGAGTCAAATTGACAGAAGCTGGCACGCTGCTGCTGGAACGTTCCCGTCCGATTCTGCGGCAACTTGCCAAGCTCGTCGAAGACGTCGGCGATTGCGCCGCAGGGCAATTGTCCATAGGAGTCGCGCCTTCATGGCAGCACATGTTTACAGCGACATATGTCTCAACGCTCCTGGAGAAATTTCCGGGCGTATCTTTGCGAGTACATGAAGGCGCAAGTCATGAACTGCGCGAGGTCATGCACGCCGGCATGCTCGATCTTGCAATCGTTCCATTCGAAGGGACACCGCCTCATGGATATGTCCATACGCCTCTTGTTCGCGAGCCGCTCGTTTTAGTCACGAAAAAGGGAGGAAAACTAACGCCGGATCATCCCGTTTCACTTTCGCGCCTAGAAGATTTGAAACTGGCACTCCCAGGACGGCCGAACGTTATTCGCAGTCAGATCGAAAACGCTCTGGAACGCCGAGGGTTGGAATTCAAGCCTCTCTTTGAGATCGACGCAATGAGCCTCTCGATAGATCTAGCTCGCCAAGGTATCTGTGACACGGTTACCCCTTGCTGTGCGGTGAACGGCCATGCTTACTGGAGGGATGCTATCGAATGGAGTCCTATTCGAGGCATGTACATAACTTGGGCGCTTTGCGAGAATGTGGCGAGATCGCATTCTTCCGCGGTCCGGGAAGGACAGAAGCTTGTCCACCACATTATGGATTCGATATTGTCGCAGGGGACGTGGGTTGGAGCGGAGCGACTACGGAAATCAGGACCAGCCGCTTCGAGGTCGCGCGACATGACATAGAGTCAGTGTCAACTCTTCGTATCCGCAGACGGAGCATGAGCACACTTGGTCCAGCATTTCGAGTGCCCGCAGGACCGTCGCAATCGTTGTCAAGTCGTGTTGCGGAATATTGCCACGACGGTCTCCGCGCCAGCAGCGTTTTGCTGAAGCGTCTGTGGACTTCCGTCTCGATGTACATATCGGCGAGATGCGCAGTGCCGATTTTCGAACACTTCCAATCGCGTGTGCGTCTCGAGATGCCGTGGGTGCCGTGGTCGCGCACCGACAGACGGTTGTATTCGATGATAGGCCTCTCGGGCACTACCCCCTCTTGCTGGGAGGGGCGAAAGGAAATTGCTTTGGGTAACGTTGCCGCGAGACGAGTATTGGTAAGCCGACGAGCGACAGCGCCCCCGAGCCCTATATGACAGTGCAATATCGAATCCATCAAGACGTAGCTGTAATCAGCCTTGACCATGCCCCAACAAACACCTTGGACCTCCGAACCCGCTCCGATCTCTTGTGCGCGCTCGGTCGAGCAGCCGAAGATACCACCGTTGCAGCGATCGTTCTGCACGGCTCCGGGCGTGGGTTTTCGGGCGGGGCAGACATCAACGAGTTTCCGTCGCAGAAGGCGTTCCATGCCCCTGACTTGCCCACGGTGATCAGCTTTATGGAGCTCATCGGCAAGCCGATTGTGGCAGCGCTACATGGCATGGCGATGGGCGGCGGCTTGGAGCTCGCACTTGCTTGTCATTACCGTGTTGCAGCGGCGGGTTGCATGATCGGACTGCCGGAAGTAAGGCTTGGGCTCGTACCCGGCGCTGGGGGTACGCAACGATTGCCACGTGTACTTGGCGCGGAGTCATCACTCAATATGATTCTCAGTGGCAAGGCTGTTGCAGCCAAGGTGCTGGCAGGATTCCATGGTCAGAAGCTGATCGAAGAGTTGGTCGTTTCGCAGGAGGCGCCTCTGGAAGAGGCGATCTTCATGGCACGCGAAGCTGCGGAGCGCCATAGGGGCGGCGAGCCGTTGCCGCGGATTCGCGACATGTCGTGTCGTTATGACGACAGTGACGCCTACTTTCAGTTCGTCAGAAACATGGTCGAGAATGAGGCGAAGAATGCTCCCGCGAAAAACGCCTGCGTTGATGCCGTTGAGGCAGCAGTGTCGGTGCCATTCGACGAGGGGATCGCCACAGAGCGGCGCTTGTTCGAGCAACTGCTCAACTCGCCACACAGCAAGGCGGCACGTCATTTGTTCCTGGCCGAGCGGGCTGCTGCTCGGATCGCTGACGTCGGACCAGACGTTCCTATTCGTGACGTGAAACATGTCGCCGTGATCGGCGCCGGCACGATGGGGCGGGGAATCTGCATGAATTTCTTGCAAGCCGGATTTCATGTAACGCTCGTCGACGCGAAGCAGGATGCCTTGGATGTAGCCGTTGAGGACATGCGGAAGGTCTATGGCATGCAGGTTAGGACGGGTGTCATTGATTCCGACGCGTATGAAGGGCGATTGGCGGCATTGCGCGCCACCCGCAGCTACGCGGACGTTGAAGATGCGGATCTAGCCATCGAGGCCGTCTTCGAAGACAAAGCGGTCAAGGAAGCCGTGTTTCGGGAGCTGGATGCAGTGCTGAAACCCGGCGCAATCATCGCGTCCAATACATCGACGCTCGACATTGATTGGCTGGCGGCGTTGACTCGTCGTCCACAGGACGTGGTCGGCATGCACTTCTTCAGTCCCGCCCATGTGATGCGGCTGCTGGAAGTCGTCCGCGCCCAGCGGACGGATAAGAGCGTGATGGCCACCGTAATGGCGATTGGCAAGAGAATCAACAAAGTCTGCGTAGTTGCAGGGGTATGCGACGGCTTCATCGGCAACCGAATGATCGATCCGTATCTACGCCAAGCTGGCTTTTTGCTCGATGAAGGATGCACCCCGCAACAAGTGGATTCGGCACTCGAGAAGTTTGGGTTCGCAATGGGTCCGTTCCGCATGAGCGATTTAGCCGGAAACGACGTTGGCTGGCATATTCGGAAGCGTCGGTACATGGAGCGACCGGACATCAAATACAGCCGGGCCGCCGACGCGCTCTGCGAAATGGGCAGATTCGGACAGAAGGTGGGAGCAGGTTGGTATGACTATGCGCCGGGCAGGCGTGATGCGGTCCCCAGCGCAGTAGTCGACGAATTGTTACGCAAACATCGACATTCGTTGGGAGTCCAGGCTCGAGTGGTCACTGACGAGGAGATCGTTGGTAGATTGGTTTACGCCCTCGTGAATGAGGGGGCGAGGATCCTTGAAGAGGGAATTGCGGGCAAGGCGAGCGATATCGACCTTGTTTATGTGACGGGGTACGGATTCCCGGCGTGGCGTGGTGGCCCTATGCACTACGCAAACCAGGTCGGGATTTGGTCTGTTCGTGAAGACATGAAGCGCTACGCACGCAATCCGCTTGACGATGTTAGCTTCTGGCAACCCGCACCGCTGATTGACCAACTCGCGGACGCGAGGCAGGTGTTCGGCATCGACAACAAGCACTGACAGGACCGCTTTTATATGACAAGTATTGTTATTGCTTCGACTGCGCGTACCCCGCTTACGAAAAGCTGGAAGGGTGCGCTTAATATGACGCATGGTGCGACGCTCGGTGGCCATGTGGTGCGGCATGCGCTGCTGAGAGCGGGAGTCGACGCGTGCGAGGTCGAGGATGTCATCATGGGGTGCGCAAATCCCGAGGGGGCCACTGGTTCGAACATCGCGCGCCAGATCGTGCTGGCAGCTGGCTGTCCAACCAGCGTAGCAGGCGTGACAATCAACCGCTTCTGTGCATCCGGACTGCAGGCGATCGCTTTCGCCGCGCAGCGCATCTTGGCCGGAGAGGGGCAAATTTATGTGGCTGGCGGAGTAGAGAGCATTTCCTGCGTGCAGCGTGAGATGAATCGCCACATGGCAATCGATCCGATATTGGCGGAGATCAAACCTGAAGTGTACTGGACGATGCTGCAGACCGCAGAGCAGGTGGCGAGGCAGTACGGCATTTCACGCGATCGGATGGACGAGTATGGCGCTGCGAGCCAGCAACGGGCCTGCGCGGCCCAAGCTGCAGGTCATTTCAATGCGGAAATTGCTCCAATCGAAGTCACGGCGGGCGTCATCGATAAGGAACTCGGCTTCGTCACGAAAAAGGTCTCCGTCACCCAGGATGAGGGTATTCGGACCGGCACCACAAAGGAGGCGTTGGCGGGGATTCGTCCCGCATTGCCTGGAGGGGTCATCACTGCGGGCAACGCGAGCCAGTTCTCGGATGGAGCAGGTGCGTGCGTCGTGATGGACGAGCAAGTAGCTGAACGCAAGGGTCTCATCCCCTTGGGTCGATTTCTTGGCTATGCCGTTGCCGGATGCGAGCCTCAAGAAATGGGGGTGGGGCCTGCATATGCAGTTCCGAAAGTGCTGGGCAGATTGGGGCTGTCGGTGGATGACGTCGACTTGTGGGAATTGAATGAGGCCTTTGCTGTCCAGGTGCTCTACTGTCGCGACAAGCTCGGGATTCCGGACGAAAGGCTGAATGTAGATGGCGGTGCGATTGCTCTCGGCCACCCATATGGAGTGAGCGGTCAGCGGCTCGCTGGCCACGCCTTAATCGAGGGAAAAAGACGTGGCGCAAAGCGGGTCGGCGTCACCATGTGCATCGGCGGTGGGATGGGGGCGGCCGCCATTTTCGAAGTTCTTTGATGCTACCCGACCCCTCATCTAACCAGCACTCGCTTGCCGAACTGCAGCAGCAATCGGCAAGCGACTCTGCATTGGATTTGCCGATTCGCAGCCTCTGATCCCCGCCGTGACTTTGGCCCGACATACGGGCATTTTCGGATACATAGTCGCATTCTACTCCTGCAGAATTGGATGTTTGCATCCGGTAAACGCTACGGGAATGGATTTCGAGACATTGGATCCGCAGCTTGTCTTAAAGACAACGCCTCCACGCATGAGCGATTCGTTGATTCCGCGCGGTCGACTTGCGCTGGATCATTTGGGCTTGTCTCATAAGCCGGCAATTGTCATTCAAGCACCAGCGGGTTTCGGGAAGACATCACTGTTGATGCAATGGCGGCGTAGTGCTCAAGGTGCTGGGGCCGTCGTCATCTGGTTCACGGCTGATGAAAGCGACGATGCGAAGCGTTTCGCACGAGCCATTGGTTACGGACTGACGAACGCGAAGACTCAGAAGGGGAGCGAGCCGACGTTCTTGCGATGGCTACGTGATCAGGAGTCTGGTATGGCAGCGCTCACGGGCTTGCTTGCGCAGATCTCCGATCAGCCTTTCGACACTGTCGTCATAGTTGACAATGCCGAGCGTTCCGGTGGTGACGGCTTACACGACGCGCTCGCCTATCTGATTCGCAATGCGCCGGCAAACCTCCAGGTCATCATCGGCGCGCGTACCGGTGCCGTGCTCGATATCCCGGAGATCGCTGACCACAACATCGTTGCACGGCTTTCGAACGAAGAACTGACATTCACCTACGACGAAACGATTGCTGCTATCGGCAAGCATTTCGGCAATAAGGTTGGTGCTGAGGCAGCAGGTCGGTTGCATGAGCAGACGGAAGGATGGCCGCTCGGTCTCCAGCTCGTCATTGCCACGCTTAAAAAGAGCCTGGACGTTCACGCTGCAATTCGTGGGATATCGGCCAGCGCCGGCGACGTGCAGCGATATTTCGTGGAAAACCTAATCGGTCGGCTGGCGCCGGACTTGTGCGATTTCCTGACGCGCATTGCGATCTTCGACATGATTCACCCGGAATTGTGTGCGGCGGTGTTCCCCGGGCGCGATGTATCCGACATGCTCGTACGTCTAGAGCGGGATACACCTGTCTTCATGCACGCCGAAGGCGTTCCGTGGATGCGTATGCATGCTCTCGCACGTGACTTTCTCCTGACGCGCTTCCACGCGCTGCCGACGGAGGAACAGCGCCAGATTTCGGAACGGGCATGCACATGGCTGACTGCGCACGCGTTCTATGAAGAGGCGGCAAGGCACGCACTGCTGGCGGGGCAAGAAGATGTCGCGTACGAGTTGGCCGAGAAGACGCTCTACCAGATCGGCTACAGGGGAAATCTGTCGGAGGTTCTCAAATGGGTGGACAGGCTCCCGCCTCCTGAACTGCGCCGTCGTCCAGCGCTATGGACTGCAGCTGCATGGTCGCTGGCGCTAACCAACAGGCGCCGTGAGGCAGAGAGGGTTGTCGAATACATCGTTTCGGAGTATGGCGACGACGCGCAGCAGCAATTCGAGGCTGCATTGATCAAGGCCGTTGCCGCCAGCTTTGACGACCAACCCGAGCGCTTCCTTGAATCGATCGGTCCGGCAATCATACAATCGCCCCCGGCGCTCGATGAGAAGACCGGGCGCATTTACAAAAATGTATTGGGTTTTCTTAGCTTTCAGCAGGGAGATCTCGGTAAAGCCCGTCATTTTTGGGTTCAGGCTGCCCAAGCCAGGTCCTCAGATGCCGCCGATTATTCGAGCGGCTTTGCAGAATTCGGAATCGGCCTGTCATATCTATGGGAAGGCCAGTTTCGTACTGTCGAGCAGTATATGCGTGCAGCTCTGACGCGATGTGAGCAGGAGATGGGCCGCCGTAATCCAGTGTGCAGCATGATGGCGGCCGTGCTTGCCGCCGCACTGTGGGAACTGGGCGGGACGCAGGAACCCCAAGCCATTCTTTCGTATCGACTCGACGTTCTGGAAAGAGCCGGGGTGCCGGAGGCTATCATGCTTGCCTACCTTACCCTATCGCGGCTTGCTATGCAGGCTGGACAGGAGCCGCGCGCGCTCGAATATCTCGATGCTATGGCGGTTCTGGGGGAAACGCGCGCTATGCCGAGACTGCAAATTGCAGCCGTTTGCGAGCAAGTCAGATTACACGCCCGAGCGGCCCGCCCTGAGACGGTCGCCCGTCTGTGCCGGAAGCTCGACGAAGTCTGCCATGGGCTCAACGTCGTGAGTCGCACGGCCATCGACTCATGGGTGACGCTTCATCGCTCGCGCGCTCTGGCATATCAGGCGCTTGCTTTGCGTGACTGGACTGCGGCGCTCGAGCATTTGACCGTAAGCGCGGCGTGTGCCGACAGAATGTCTCTTGGGCGCGACAGTGTTGAGATTCGGCTATTGCGGGCAGTCGCATTGCGGTGCAGCACCGAGGGCGACGTGTCCGAATTGTTCATGGAATCGCTGAGTCTGGCGCGCGCGTGCGGCATGGTGCGGACATTACTCGACACTCATCCGGACGCGTTGGACAGTCTCAGGGAAGTTTCAAAGGAAACCGACTTCCGGGTAGGCGATCTGATTCAGGGGCGCTCCGTAGATCGCCCGGCACCCGTTGAAACTGACACCGAGACGAAGCACGGCGGCACTTACGCCAATGCGTTGCTGACGTCGAAGGAGCGAGAGATTCTGGACTTGATCGCGAGGAGCATGTCGAACAAGCAGATCGCCATTGCCCTTGATATCAGTGCCGGGACAGTGAAATGGCACGTGAAGAACATATTCGCCAAGCTCGACGCCGGAACGCGAGCCCATGCAGTCAAGCGCGCCAACCTGCTGGGAATCCTATAAGCAAACTAACGTAGTTCGTTCTGTCGGCTGATCCCTAATTTTCTCCAGGCCAATCGGTCTCCACCGAGTAGGGGACTGCCACTGGCCGACGGTATTGATCCACCGTGCGCATCCGCGTGCGCTTCCGACATACGCTACCGAGTTCCCCTCCCTTCGTGGGAGGGGCGACACGGTTCGTCGGCCGCATACAGTGTATTCACGATTCGTGCGGGGCCCGGACATGACCTCCGCGAATCGGTCGTCAGGCTTGCATATCTCAAGCCAAAAAACTAACGAATACACGGAGACAACGATGCAGCGGTGCACATGTGCCCAGGCAATTCGCCTGGGTGCTGCGATTTTAATCGTGGCAACCGGAAGGGGCGCCCATGCCCAAGGTGCGGGAGACAATACACTTAGCGTGGGATGGGTGCACAGCGCGCCGCAGACTGGCAGCGATCCTCTTCGGATTACCAGTATCGGAGGGACGGCCGTAGACACGACCCTGTCGGGTTCCGGCGCGGGTGCGCGAAGCAGCGATACGGCTGGCTTCACTATCGAACACTATTTCACCGACCATATCGGCGTCTCGGTTCTAGGTGGTTGGCCGGGGCGCACAAGACTCGAAGGCCGGGGCTCGCTTGAGAGTTATGGTGTGCTGGGAGACGCGCACACCTGGGCGCCGGAGGTCGTGCTGCGCTATCACTTCGGTCTACCACAAAGCAGGTTCCGTCCTTTCGCGGGGCTGGGGGTCAATTACACGTGGTTCTCGAACGCCCGAGTGACGAATAGTTCGTTCGTCACTCAGAACTTCGGGCCCGGTGGGTCGGCAAGCGTATCAGCGTCGAGTTCGTGGAGCCCGGTATTTCAAGCCGGCTTCGACTATCGAATCAGCAAGCATTGGGCGGCTGGCATGTCGGTTACGTATGTACCGACAGATACCAATGTCACCCTAACGGGACGCACCGCCGCGGGCACGGAAATCGTGAGTAAAACCAAGGTACGGCTGCGCCCCCTCATGACCTTTCTCAATGTCTCGTACACGTTTTAGAGACGTAGGTCGATCTGAAATCGTGTCATTCGGCCACGTCGACGGACGTTTTTGACAGGAGCGAGAATGAGTAATTTTATTGTGGTGACAGGAGTATCGAGCGGAATAGGTTATGAGCTCGCGCGATACTTCGTCTCGCGCCGATATCGGGTATTCGGGAGTGTCCGCAGTAATGAAGACGGACAGAGATTGGCTGCTGAACTTGGGCCGTCGTTCGTGCCGCTGTGTTTCGACGTAACGGATCTCGAAGCGGTGCAGTCTGCGGCGCAGCAGGTGCAAGCGGTTGTGGGCGAGGAGGGACTAGGTGCGCTTGTCAACAACGCGGGTATCAGCGTCTGTGGTCCGCTGATGCATTTACCGATCGACGAGATTCGTGCGCTGTTCGAGGTAAACGTGCTCGGTGTGATCCAGGTTACACAAGCGTTTCTCCCACTGCTCGGTGCGAAGGCAGATTCACCTCACCGACCTGGACGCATCGTGAATGTCAGCTCCGTGAGTGGTGCTGTCACCGTGCCGTTCTTCGGCGCATATGCCGGGACGAAGCACGCGTTGGAGGCCGTGACGCAGGCCTTTCGCCGCGAGCTGAAGATCTACGGAATCGATGTCATTGCGATCGAACCAGGCTTCGTTAAGACATCGATGTTCAAAAAGACTGAGGCAAAGAGCCCTAGGTCGCGCTTTTCCGATACTGCGTACGAGCCGCTTTGGCAGTCGTTCCAACGCGAAATGGCGCGAATGGAGGATAAAGCAGGAGACGCAAGTACAGTTGTATCCGCGGTTCATCGAGCATTGAAGGTCGCAAAGCCTAAGACGCGTTATCCGTTGGATTCACTATGGTGGATCGGCAAGCTCCTGTCCGATCGTCAATTTGATCGACTGATTTTCCGGGCGCTCGGACTCACACGTGCGTTGCGAGATATGCGTCGAACCGCCCCCCTCTCGATGGGAGGGGCGAATGCCCGAGGCGATATACCAAAATGAATGACAGATCGAAGCTCGATCGGCCCGGAGATGCATGAGGGCTTGTGGCAGGAGACGCACCGAAACGTCGGTGCAAAACATAACGTCGAGGAGATAACTCGTGAGCAGCAATTACCCCGTCGTGATCTACGGCGCGAGCGGTTATACCGGCCGGCTCATTGCCGAATATTTGCGAGATTCCCGCGTCCCGTTTGTGGCGGCCGGTCGAAGCCGGGCGCGCGTCGAGGAGGCCATGCGTGCGGTGCCTGGTATCGAGGACGCGCGTTACGAGATCGTCGAAGTCGAGCATGATGTCGAATCGCTGACGAAACTGTTCCAGGGGCGGCGCGTGGTCTGCAACACCGTTGGGCCATTCACCCGGAAGGGGCCGATCGTGATCGAGGCCGCTCTACGAGCGGGCATTCACTATCTCGATACCACGGGCGAGCAAGCATACATGCTTGACGCCAAGGAACAATTCGGTGCGGAGTTTGCAAAAGCTGGACTTGTACTCGTGCCATCGCTCGCATACATGTACGCCGTTAGTGAAATCTCTGCGCGCTTCTGCCTGGAAACCGAAGGCGTCGACTCGCTCGACATGTTTGCTTATGGCGTTGCCGTCCCGACGCAAGCGTCCACTCAGTCGATTTTCGACATCGTCCGAAACAAAGCGCGATATCTCGCCGACCATGAGCTGGTCGAGTATCGCGGTGTGGAGGTTCGGGATATTCAGCTTCCGGGTGGGTCAGTACTCAAGGCAACGCATTGGGGCGGTACGGCAAATCCCGTTTGGTTTCACGATGATCCACGGGTGCGCAACTGCAAGATGGCGGTGGCCTTATCGAACCAGGACATCTACAAGCGTGTCATGGAGTTGGAGCGGGCCTACAAGGTCCAGCTTCAGTGGATCCCCGACGAGCAACTGATTCCGTTGCTCGACAAGCTTGCCGCGAATATGACGCCATCCATGCCGCCAAGGGAGTCGAGGAACGTTCACCGTTCGATTGACTGGTGCCACGGCCGAGGAAACAACGTTGCCTCGAGTTGCACAATCTACGGAACGGGTGGTTACCTTATGACCGGAGTGCTGCAGGCATATTGTGCGATGCGACTGATTCGTGGGACTCCGCATGTGACGGGGTTCCGCTCTCCGTCGGAAGTATTCGGCCATCGCGAGCTGATCGGCGCATTGCAGGCACAGGGGCTTGCCAGCGTAACGCATCAACGCATTGTGTGAGCAACCGGGAAGCGAAAATGACAGAGCCCGTTTATCTCGCAGGCATAAGCATGACCCGCTTTGGGGTGTTTCCGGAGTGCTCGATCAAGGACCTGACGCGTGAAGCTGTCGAAGGCGCATTGGCTGACGCCGGCGCGGAACGACACGATATTCAGGCCGCCTTTTTTTCGAATACAGCCCAAGACATTCTCGAAGGTCAGGTGGTCGTGGCTGGCCAAGTCGCGCTCAGGTCGATGGGCTTCGAGCGCATACCGATGGTGAACGTTGAGAATGCTTGCGCGAGCGGATCCACTGCCGTCCACATGGCGGTGAGCTATGTCCGGTCCGGCATGGCCGACATCGCATTAGCGGTTGGTGTCGAGAAGATGAATTTCCCGGACATGGCCAAGGTGCTTGGCTTGTTCGATGGTGGCTACGACGTGCACGATCGCGAAGGGTTGCAGCGCATTCTGACCGAACTCGGCGGCGATCGATTCGATGGCGGTACAGGACATCGCAGTGCGTTTATGGAAGTCTATGCAAGTCTTGCACGAGCGCACATGCGTGATTTCGGTACGACGCAGCGGCACCTTGCGCAGATCGCATCAAAAAATCACCGGCATTCCACGCTCAATCCCGCGGCACATTTCCGCCGAGAGTTTTCGGTCGAAGAGGTGCTCGCGGCCCGGGCAATTGGCTTTCCGCTGACAGTTCCGATGTGTGCACCGATGACGGATGGAGCGGCGGCACTTGTCCTCTGCAACGCGGAAGGCTTGCGGAAAATCCGCGCAAGCAGGTTCCTGAGAATCCTGGCCTCAGTTGTAGGTACCGGAACGGACCGCCCGCTCAATGCATGGGACCGCTCGTTGACCCGGATCGCCGCGCTCCGGGCATACGAAGAGGCTGGGGTCGGTCCGAACGACATGTCGGTCGCGGAGGTGCACGACGCGACAGCATTCGGAGAGCTGTTGCAAAGTGAATCGCTTGGCTTCTGCGAGATCGGTGGCGGTGGTGCTCTGGTCGATTCGGGGGCAACGGCATTGGGCGGTCGAATTCCAATCAATCCGTCTGGTGGCCTCGAATCAAAGGGACACCCGATTGGGGCGACTGGAATCGCTCAACTGTTCGAGCTGGCGTTGCAGCTGCGCGGCGAAGCGGGACCACGGCAGGTTGCGAACGCCCGGTTCGCAATCGCGGAGAACGGCGGCGGAATGTATGGGGGTGAAGAAGCCGTCGCAGCCATCACCATTCTGGGCCGGTGACATATCGAGAGCGCGATACGTCAGATGCTCGTTCGATTTACATCGAGCGGCCACCAAAAGAACCTGTAGGAGACGAACATGAACGAAGGAACCCTCTCTATCCGTACAGACGGTGCAATCATGCACGTGTCGATCAACAACCCCCCCGTCAATCTAATGACCATTCAAATGGTCAAAGAATTGTTCGGTCTGGTCGGGCGTCTGAATTTTGACTCGTCAATCAAAGTGGTGATATTCGAAAGCGCGATCTCGGAGTTCTTCATTGCGCATTTCGACTTGAACGACCTCTTGGTTGCCGCGGACGACCCGGCCGCAAAAGGGAAATTCGACGACATCAATATCCTGCAATCGTTGAGCGTCGGTTTGCAAAGCGTGCCGCAGGTGACGATCGCCAAGGTTGGGGGCGTATGCCGCGGTGCTGGGCTGGAGTTGATTTTGGGCATGAGCATGCGCTTTGCCGGCGCATCAGCCCGATTCTGTGCACCGGAGGCCAGCAGTGACTTCCTGCCGTGTGGTGGCGGGTCCACGCGTCTCGCGATGGCGTGCGGCCCCGCGCGTGCACTTGAGATTACGTTGAGTGCACGCGACTTTAGCGGGGAGGAGGCGCAACAGTACGGGATCGTTAATCGTGTGTTGCCCGACAACGAACTGCACACGTACGTAGAAACGCTCGCCCAGCGGATCGCGCAACGCTCCCAGCACACCATTGCAATCAACCGGGAAGTCATCAAGCGGACGTTCGCGGCAATGGCCGATGCGCTGTTTGACGGATTTGCATACGAAAACGACGCATGGCGTGCAAGCATGCAACAGCCGGAGATGTCCCGGTCGATTCACGCGCTGCTGCAGACCGGACAGACAAGGGAAAGCGAGCTTGATCTGCCTCGTACGATGGACGGCATCCTCGAATCGCTGTCCGCGAAGTGAAACATTCGTCGCGCAGGAGCGGAGCCCGGACGTCGATTCATTCCGGCGCGATTGCAACGTAATCAGGAGCTGAATCATGAGCATGTCCCTTCACGTCCCGCTGCCGGTCGTCGGTCTGTCCGGATTCGAGGCACATCTGTCGGAAGAGGAGGCGGGCGCGCAAGCTGCATTGCATCGGTTTGCGGCGGAAGTCATGCGCCCGATCGGGCGTGAACTCGATCGGCTTCCAGCCGATGAAGCCTACCTACCTGGGTCACCTTTTTGGCAATTCCACCATGAGGTCGCCAAGCTCGGACTGGGGCCAGACGCATTGGCTGGCCTGGAGCCCGCCGCCGCCGCCCGCATGGAAGCGATCGTGATGGAGGAGCTTGGATGGGGGGATGCCGGGTTAGCTGTGTCCACCGGAGCCGGCGCAATGCCCATACTGATGGCTCAGACGAGCGGCAACCAGGAATTGATCGACATCTGCACTGGCAAGTTGGGGTGTTGGGCAGCAACCCAACCGGATCGCGGTTCCGATGGTTTGATTCTCTATGCCGATGAGCGCTTTCCGGGATCCCAGGGCAACAAGGGAAATCTGCAGGCAAGTTTCGTGGGGGACGAGATCGTCATCAACGGTCAAACCTCGGCATGGGTTTCCAATGGGGCGGTGGCGCAGGTAGCGTTGCTAGACATCGTGGCCGATTACGGCGATGGCTTTTACGGCCCTGACGGCACGACGTACGGCTGCAACATCATCGTGCCGCTTGACATGAAGGGAATCTCGCGTGGAAGGCCCCTCGAAAAACTGGGCAAGAGACCGCTGCCGCAAGGTGAAATCTACTTCGACAACGTACGCGTCCCGCGTCGCTTTTCGATTGCGACGCGCGACGACTATGAGCTGAAGCACGCTTACGCATGGGCCCATGCCGGTACGGCGATGAGCCACATCTCAGCCGGATTGGCGCGTGCAGCTTTCGAACTTGCATTGGTATACGTCCATGAGCGCCGCCAAGGCGGCGCGATGCTGGCACAGCATCAGCTCACGCAGTATCGACTGGGCGCGATTGGAACGAAGGTGGAGGCCATTCGTGCGATGGCTCGGCATGTAGCAGAGTACACAAAGTGTTCTCCGCGTCCGCACCCATACTTCACTGCGGCAGGCAAGGCTTTCTGCACCAGTGAATTACTGACGGTCGTCAATGAGTCGCTGCAGCTGTTCGGCGGTGTAGGGCTGACACGCGAGTTTCCGATTGAAAAGCTCCTGCGTGACGCTCGTGCGATGCAAATTGAGGACGGCGAGAACAACATCCTTCTTACACATTACGGCTACCTCCTGAGTCAACTTCATCAGCAGGAAGGCTGGGCTCGCGCTTGAGTGAGCGAAATGGGCAATAGTTCGAAATTGGATGACCGAAGATGGCAATGATTGATTTCTTTGACCGCGGATGGATGCTGAACCGGCGCGGTACTGCGTACGTGATGGACGGTCAGCGGTGGAGCTATGACGAGACCTATCGTCTGACATGCCAGGTCGCGCACGGCCTGATCGATGCCGGCTTCTTGAAAGAGGCCAAAGGGGCGGTACTCGCGGGCAACCATCCGTTAGCATGGATGTGCGTTCTCGGCATGTGGCGTGCTGGTCTGGCGTGGGTGCCGTTGAATCCGCGAAGCAGCGTCGACGAGAATGTAGCCTTGTTGCAGAACTTCGATACCGAGGTGTTGTTTTTTCAAGCAGCATTCGCGCCGATGCTTGATGCCGTGCGCACTGCATGCCCCGGGCTGAAGCGTTTCATCTGCATCGACGGCGATGTTCCGGGCAGTGATCCGCTCGCCTTGTGGCTGGAGGGCAAACCCTCGACGCCGCCGCTACTCGACTTCGCCATGTCCGACGTAGTGGCGATCATGCCGACGGGCGGTACCACCGGTGCGCCGAAAGGCGTGATGCAAACGCACCGCAACCTCGGCGTGTCGATTACCAGTTCGATGATGAACGTCAACTACGCGCCAGGCGAGCCGATAGTCAATTTGGCAGCCGCGCCGATGACTCATAGTGCCGGCTTCCTGTCGCTGTCCGCAACTGCTCGCGGAGGAACGGTGGTCATCCTGTCGAAGCCAGACCCGGCCGCACTTCTCGATGCCATCGAACAATACCGGGTCACGGAGTTCTTCTTGCCACCAACCGTAATCTATCGCTTGCTCGAAATTCCTGGCATCGAGAAGCGCGACTTTTCGTCGTTGCGCTATTTCATGTACGGCGCCGCGCCCATGTCGGTGGAAAAGCTCAAAAAGGCGCTGGGCGTGTTCGGACCGGTCATGTTCCAAGGTTATGGTCAGACGGAGGCCCCCGGGGCAATCGCGTTCATGCGGCCGGGCGACCATTTTATCGACGGGCAGGTTGCTTCGGAAACAAGACTGACCGCATGTGGTCTGCCTTGTGCGTCGAACGGCCTTGCCGTCCTGAACGACCAGGGCCACGTATTGCCGATCGGGGAGAGCGGCGAGATCTGTGTGCGTGGGGACCTGGTGATGAAAGGGTATTACAAACAGCCCGAGCGTACTGCCGAGACTATCGTGGATGGTTGGCTCCATACGGGTGATATCGGACACGTCGACGACGACGGCTTCCTCCACATCACGGATCGCAAGAAGGACATGATCATCAGCGGCGGCTTCAACGTTTACCCGAGTGAAGTCGAGCAGGTGATCTGGTCGCACCCGGCGGTTCAGGACTGTGCCGTAATCGGCGTGCCGGACGATACATGGGGAGAGGCGGTAAAGGCGGTTGTTGAACTTGTACCGGGCGGAGAGGTCGGGCCGGATGAGTTGATTTCGATGTGCCGCGAGAGGCTCGGTCCGGTCAAGACACCGAAAAGCGTTGAGATCGTCGACCAATTGCCGCGGAGCACAGCTGGCAAGGTGTTGAAGAAGGATATTCGCGCCCGGTATTGGCAGAACGCGCAACGCACAATCTAAACAAATAACCAATGGAGCGAGACATGGCTGAAACGAATCGACAATGGCTGTTGCGTCGCCGCCCTGAAGGTATGGTCGGCATCGAAGATTTTGAATACAGGGAAGCGCCGGTTCCCACACCTCAGGACGGCGAGGTGCTGGTGCGCTCGCTGTATTTTGGATACGACGCCAGTCAGCGAATCTGGATTACGGAGCACGGCGGCTATATGACTCCGGTAGGAATCGGGGAACCGATGCGGACGATGGGTATAGGGCAGGTCGTCGCATCTCGGCATCCGCACTATGCGGAAGGCGATCTCGTGACAGGCTTCTTGAGTTGGCAAGACTATGTGATCGCGCGTGCCGACGGTCCTATGCCGCTGCAAGTTCTTCCCAAGGCCGACTATCCGCTGTCCTGGAATCTCGGTGTACTGGGTGTTGGCGGGTTGACAGCCTACTTCGCGGTGACCGACGTATTGAAGGTCCAA
This sequence comes from Burkholderia sp. BCC1998, assembly GCF_905339875.1. Classification (NCBI taxonomy): domain Bacteria; kingdom Pseudomonadati; phylum Pseudomonadota; class Betaproteobacteria; order Burkholderiales; family Burkholderiaceae; genus Burkholderia; species Burkholderia sp. BCC1998. The sequence goes on along the minus strand of NZ_CAJPHE010000026.1, from coordinate 20,026 downwards.
CCAACCGATACCGTGGTGATTTCGGCCGCGACTGGCGCTACCGGTTCAATCGCCGGCGATATTTGCAAGGCGATGGGTGTCAAGCGTGTAATCGGCATCGCCGGAGGGGCGGAAAAGTGCAAATGGATTACTGAAAAAGCCCACTACGATGCGGCCGTGGACTACAAGAGTCCGGATTTCGTCGCGAGGTTGCATGAACTGTGTCCGGACGGAGTCGATGCCTACTTCGACAACGTCGGCGGTGACATGCTCGACACACTGCTCGAACACATGGCGCCGCGAGGACGCATCGTTATTTGCGGTGCGATGGCGTCGGGCTACACGAGTCCGGATGTGCCGGGGCCGAAGAAATACATGAACATCTGCACGAAGATGCTTCACGTACAAGGCATCTTGTTGCTCTTCTATCGCGACCGCCTACAAACAGGTATCGAGACTCTGGCTCGCTGGATTGCGGAAGGCAAGATTCACGTCGAAGAGGAAGTCGTGGAGGGATTCGAGCATGCGCCACGCCTTTTGCCTCTTCCGTTTAGTGGGAAGAACCCCGGGAAGCTGATCCTGAAGATCGCTGATCCGTCATGAAAATGAATGAGGGAATTGTGTTCAACAACAAGGTTGTCGTGATAACAGGGGCCGGTTCTGGGATCGGCCGTGCTCTGGCTGTGGAGATCGCGCGTCGCGGCGGACAACTTGCCCTGTCAGATATTAGTTCCGATGGCTTGGCCGACACGGTGGCGCGTTTGCCGATTGGAACCAGAGTTTGTACCTACGTGCTTGACGTATCGAGCCGAGATGCCGTTTACCGACACGCTGAGGAAGTCGTCGCGCACTTCGGGGAAGTGCACTACGTTATTAATAATGCGGGTACTTCGGTGTTGGCCACCGTTGAACATGCGACGCTCGATGAAATCGAACGAGTGCTAGCGATCAACTTGTGGGGCGTGATTTACGGAACGAAAGCCTTCTTGCCGAAGATGCTTGACCAGCGTGAGGGGTGCATTGTCAATGTATCGAGCGTATTCGGTCTCGTCGCAACACCCTGTTCGGCAGCATACACAATCTCCAAATTCGGCGTGCGGGGATTGACCGAGACACTCTGGCAGGAACTCGAGGGTACGGGGGTGCGAGCAGTGCTCGTCCATCCGGGCGGAATTAACACCAACATCAGCAAGGTTCCGGACGCGGCCAATGAAAGCGAGTTAGAGCGGAAGCTCAAAGCCGCGAATGTCCGGCAAATGACTACCACACCGGAACAATGCGCGCATGAAATCGTAATGGGTCTCTTGCGTGGAGAAAAACGGCTACTAGTTGGTAACGGTGCGACGGCATTGCATTGGATATCGAGATTGTTTCCGAATAACTACGGCGCACTTGTGCGCCGAAAACTGGGCGTGTGACCCATCCTGATTTGGGTGCCTCGACGGCCTCATGTGGACTGTGCTTTTACCGATCGGAGTCGTTCATTGGATTCGTATATTGTTCCCCTCGAAGAAATGCAATTCGTCTTGCGCGAGTTGTCGGACATCGAGCGAGTGCTTCAGACACCGAACGTGGAATGTCTCGCGGACGCCGAGTTGACCACAGCCATCTTGTCGCAAGCCGCTCATTTCTCCAAGGAGGTCCTGGCACCTCTTAATGCTGTCGGGGATCGCGAGGGAGCGCATTGGACGCAGGACGGCGTCACAACGGCACCGGGCTTCAAAGAAGCTTACCGGCAGTTTGTCGAGGCGGACTGGAACAAGCTGTCGATGCCTCCCGAATACGGTGGACACGGTATGCCGATTCTGATGTGCACTGCTTTGCGCGAGATTTTCACGGGGGCCAACAAGGCGTTCTGCATTTGTACAGATTTGACCGACTCCGCGGTCCAGGCCCTCTTGCTGGCGGCTAACGACTCTCTGAAATCGTACTATGTTCCGAAGTTGGTCAGCGGAGACTGGGCTGCCACGATGAACCTCACGGAACCGCATGCGGGGTCCGACGTCGGGGCGTTGCGTACGCGTGCGGTCGCGGGTGGCGATGGTACGTATCGCTTGTTCGGTCAAAAAATCTTCATCAGTTTCGGTGAGCACGATCTGACCGAGAATATCGTCCACCTCGTGCTTGCACGAATCGTCGGTGCGCCTGAAGGTGCCCGTGGTATTTCGTTGTTTGCGGTACCAAAGTTTCTTCCTCAGCAATCCCATCAGGGTGCGCGCAATGATGTTCGTTGCGCTGGAATAGAACATAAGCTCGGCAACCACGGCAGTCCGACCTGCACAATGGTGTACGGAGGGGAAGAAAATGGCGCCATAGGCTGGATGGTCGGCGAAGAGAACAAGGGCCTGCAGACAATGTTCGTCATGATGAACGAAGCACGGTTCCATGTCGGCATGGAGGCGGTGGCGGTCAGCGACCGTGCATATCGGCAGGCAATTGCTTACGCGGAAGAGCGGGTTCAGGGCAGGGCGGCTGACGGTGGCGACGAGGCAGTGCCTATCATTCGACACCCCGACGTACGGCGCATGCTGTTGTCGATGCGGAGTCAGATCGAAGCGATGCGAGCACTCGGCTACCTGATTGCCGCCGCTCAGGATCTCGCACATCACCACCCAGACCCGGCGGTGCGCAATGAGCGCCGAGAATTTGTCGATCTCATGATTCCGGTATTCAAGGGATGGGCGACAGAGACGGCGGTAGAGGTTACGCGGACTTCAGTCCAGATACACGGTGGTTTGGGTTATGTCGAGGAAAGTGGCGCGTCGCAACCGTTACGCGATGTGCTGATTTGTCCAATCTACGAAGGGACGACTGGGATTCAAGCAAACGACCTTATTTCGAGAAAGATCCTACGCGATGGTGGTGCCGGATTGCGTGACTGGCTTACGCAAGTTGAACTGACGCAAGCCGAACTGGAGGCTGAGCCGACGCTCGGCGATATCGGTTTGCGGCTTCTCGAAGGCACCACTGCACTACGATGCGTGGCGAAGTGGATTGTTGAAGAATATCAACAGCGACCGCTCGAGGTACTTGCCGGGGCAGTGCCGTTCCTGCGCATGATGGGTATCGTCGCCGGCGGATGGCAAATGGCGCGCGCTGCGCTTGCTTCGTACCGGGCATTGAAAACCGAGGCAGATAATTCGCGCTTTCTTCAAGCCAAACTGACGAGTGCACATTTCTATTCCTCTCATATACTCCCGCAGGTTCCCGCGTTAGCCACTTCGGTGGTGTGCGGAGGGGCTGCGACGTTGAGCGGAACCGCCTTTTGCGACTGCTAGATTATCGAACGGCATATTGCCCGATTGTCGAACGATTAGGATAGGTCGAGGAACTTGTAAGTCAAGAGAGCAAATAGATGAAAGTGCTGGTGCCAGTGAAAAGAGTGGTCGATTACAACGTGAAGGTCCGCGTGAAGTCGGACAACACGGGCGTCGACATCGCGAACGTGAAGATGTCGATGAACCCGTTCGACGAAATCGCCGTTGAAGAAGCCGTGCGCCTGAAGGAAGCAGGCATCGCGACCGAAGTGATCGCTGTGTCGGTCGGTGTCGCGCAAGCGCAGGAAACGCTGCGTACGGCGCTGGCGATCGGCGCGGATCGCGCGATCCTCGTCGAATCGAACGACAGCGTCGAGCCGCTGGCCGTCGCGAAGATCCTGAAAGCGCTGGTCGACAAGGAGCAGCCGCAACTGGTGATCCTGGGCAAGCAGGCGATCGACGACGATTCGAACCAGACGGGCCAGATGCTGGCCGCGCTGGCAGGTCTGCCGCAAGCGACGTTTGCGTCGAAGGTGACGATCGCCGACGGCCGTGCCACGGTTGCGCGTGAAGTCGACGGCGGCGCGGAAACGCTGTCGCTTCAACTGCCCGCAGTCGTGACCACGGACCTGCGCCTGAACGAGCCGCGTTACGTGACGCTGCCGAACATCATGAAGGCGAAGAAGAAGCCGCTGGAAACGGTGAAGCCGGAAGACCTCGGCGTGGACGTCGCGCCGCGTCTGAAGACGCTGAAGGTGGCCGAGCCGCCGAAGCGCGCGGCCGGCGTGAAGGTGCCGGACGTGAAGACGCTGGTCGAGAAGCTGAAGACCGAAGCCAAGGTGCTGTAAGAGGGAGCGCAAAGAAATGACGATTCTGGTGATTGCAGAACACGACAACGTGTCGATCAAGGCCGCGACGCTGAACACGGTGGCAGCGGCGGCGAAGATCGGTGGCGACATTCACGTGCTGGTCGCGGGTCACAACGCGCAAGGCGCGGCCGATGCAGCAGCGAAGATCGCAGGTGTGTCGAAGGTGTTGCTGGCCGATGCGTCGCAACTCGAAGCGGGCCTCGCAGAGAACGTCGAAGCGACCGCGCTGAACATCGCGAAGGACTACTCGCACATCCTCGCGCCGGCGACGGCCTACGGCAAGAACATCGCGCCGCGCATTGCCGCGAAGCTGGACGTCGCGCAGATCTCGGACATCACGGCGGTCGACAGTGCCGATACGTTCGAGCGCCCGATCTATGCAGGCAACGCGATCGCGACGGTGCAGTCGAGCGACCCGATCAAGGTCGTCACGGTGCGTGCGACGGGTTTCGATCCGGTGGCAGCGGAAGGCGGTAGCGCAGCGGTCGAGAAGATCGAAGCCGCGGCGGACGCAGGCAAGTCGCAGTTCGTGAGCCGTGAAGTGACGAAGCTGGACCGTCCGGAACTGACGTCGGCGAGCATCATCGTGTCGGGCGGCCGTGGTCTGGGTAGCGGTGAGAACTACACGAAAGTGCTGGAACCGCTGGCGGACAAGCTGTCGGCAGCACTGGGCGCGTCGCGCGCGGCAGTCGACGCCGGCTACGTGCCGAACGACTACCAGGTCGGCCAGACCGGCAAGATCGTCGCACCGCAACTGTACATCGCGGTCGGCATCTCGGGTGCGATCCAGCATCTGGCCGGCATGAAGGATTCGAAGGTGATCGTCGCGATCAACAAGGATCCCGACGCGCCGATCTTCAGCGTGGCCGACTATGGCCTCGTCGGCGATCTGTTCGCGCTCGTGCCGGAGTTCGTCGATGCTTTGTCATGATTCCTTGCACAGAAAGTACGGCTTATGGATGTAATGCAACAGGTCCGTCGTCAGGCGGCATTGGCCGCAAACGCTGAAGATGCGTCGCTTTGGCGGTGGTTTGCTTATCTCTTGGAAGAAAGACGCATTCGCTGGCGGTGGCAGTTCAACAGTTGGCTCGTGTATGTCGATCGAACCCATGTCGCGACCGAGGAGACCTTCGATCGTGCGGTTCGAGAGGCAAAGGCTACCGCGGACGCTCGAGATTGGAATTTGATGCAGTCCAAGGTACACCCGATAAGGCGTGACTCTAGTCGTATCCAAAGTGCAACCAAGACGAAATAGAGTCACCTAAAGTATTCCCCGGCAATTGCGGGTGCCTTCTGGCCTCGTGCATCTTGCTCGAGGTGAGCATGGTCGGACGCGTGCTGCGTATTTGCTAAATGTCCTGGGTATCCTGCAATAGAATGTGCTCCATGAATGCGCGGCGTTCGTCCTTCTGTTTCTGGGTTCCTTGATTGGACAACATGGATTCCGCGAGCTCATAACTATAAAGAGCGAACGCACGCATACGTGCTTCTGCAACATCAAAGCCAAGTGCGCTAAAGCATTGCGCGATGTAAGACAAGCGCTTGCCGTCGACTTCGTCGACGAACTGGCGTGCCATTTCGTCACGTCGTGCCCATCCCCGTATAGCCAACTCTGTCGCCGCGGCCGTTTGTGCGGCCTCGCCGTGAAAGGGGAGCGCTAACAGATCGCGAAGCAAGTCGCGTGGTTTGATATTGCGCTTTTCAAATCGATCGATGATTTGTTCGGTCGCGGTATCGCGCCATGAGATGAGCAGCCGGCGCAAGAGGTCATCGCGGTCCTTGAAATGCCAGTAAAAGCTGCCTCTCGTTACGCCCAGATTCTTAGCCAGGACCTCAACCCTGACGGCTTCGACGCTTTTGTCGACCAAAATTTCGGCCGCAACGTGTATCCAGTCGTCAGGGGTGAGTTGAATCTTGCTGGATGCTTCTGTCGCGCGCGATGAGGAGGCGGAGGCCATCGGAGTGTTGGATGTGTCGAAATCCGTATTCTAGCCGATCTGAACATACATATATGTCTTGTTTCTTGACTTGGTGTTTACACCGGTAAACCTCTCTTGGATAAGAGATTGACATGTGTTCGTCCATCTTCTACGATTCGTCCATACACATACGTATGTGTATGGACGAATCGTAAGAGGAGCGCAGGCATGGACGGGTTGGCGGGCGTTGGCAAGATGCTGGTAGCGGCAGATCATCAGACGAACTATCACGAGGTCGGACAAGGAAAGCCGCTGTTTCTGCTGCATGGTTCTGGTCCGGGTGTTTCGGGTTGGACCAACTGGAAGGGTGTGATGAACGAGTTGGGCCGGCATTTCCGCGTGATCGTGCCCGACATCGCTGGCTTTGGATTCACCGAATTCAAGGAAGGCAACAAATACGACATCAAGCTGTGGGTGCGCCATCTGACCGGGATCATGGACGCGCTTGGTATCGAAAAAGCGTCTTTCGTCGGGAATTCCTTCGGTGGTGCTCTCTCGATTGGACTCGCGCTGTTCGACAGGACGCGGGTTGAACGCCTGGTCTTGCTGGGTACGCCGGCAGGGGAGTTCGAGCAGACGCCTGGGCTGCGGTCAGCCTGGACGTATGAACCTTCGCTCGAAAACATGGAGCAGACGATGCGTCTGTTTCCATATGACCAGTCGATCATCACCGAAGAAATGGTGCGAGCGCGCTATGAAGCAAGCGCGCGGCCAGGCGCACAGGATGCCTTGCGCAAACTGATTCCAAAGCCTAGCGACGAGGGGGCGACGGTCGTCCGCGGATTCCCCGCTTCCGCAGTAGCTGGCATCGAGGCGCCAACGCTGGTGTTGCACGGCCGCGAGGACAAGGTCGTGCCGCCGGAGTGTGGCTTTCTTCTCGCGCAACACATTCCGAATGCCGACCTGCACTTGTTCGCGAAGTGTGGTCATTGGGTTCAGACAGAGCGCCGGGCCGATTTTCTGCGGCTCGTTGCCGATTTCATCGGTCAACCGTCATGAGTCGAAATACGGTTGAGCGCGTCCTTCACCAGCTGTGCGTCGATCGCGCTGCAAAGCAGCGTTTCAAGGAGGCTGCCGAGCAGTTTCTCGACCGGTTCCAGCTGACGGACGCGGAGCGGGCAATGATCGTGTCGTTCGACGTGAAGGGGCTGCAAGAACATGGCGTCAACAGCATGCTGACCATGGGGTATTGGCAAGAGCTTTCGCCGCAGCGCGATATGAGGACCTACATGGCCAAACTGCGCAGCGTCGACCGCGGCGAAGCAGTCTTTTCTGCCGCACTGAAAGGGTAAGCGATCATGGGAAAAATCGTAGGTGCATTTCTGGTTCCGCATGATCCGGTCATGTATGTTGCGCCTGATGCGCCGCCAAAGGAACAGCGCGATGCCGTGTGGGGGGCTTACCGGGAATGCGCGGAGCGTCTCAAGGCGCTCGAGCCTACCACGGTCGTCATCGTCGGGTGTGATCACTACATCTTGTTCGGGCCGCAATGTCTGCCGAGCTATCTGATCGCGACCGGCGATGTCGATGGACCGATTGACCAGCTTCCGGGACTGAAGCGCGGGGTCTTTAAAAACAACGAGGCGCTTGCGATACATATCGCGAGTCATGGAAGAGAAAATGGATTCGACTGGACTGTCGCGCGCGCGTTCACGGTCGACCATTCCGTGGCAATACCTCAGCAACTCATCGTCGATCCCCTCCGGGCGGATGGCATTGACGTTAAAACAATCCCCGTTTATTTGGCGTGCGGAGTCGATCCTTATATCACGATGCGGCGCGCCAGTGAACTCGGTGAACAGATTCGCAAGTCGGTGGAAGTGTGTGATGACGGTGAGCGTGTCGTCATCATCGGAAGCGGAGGCATTAGTCATTGGGTCGGGTCCGCGCAGATGGGGCGCGTCGACGAAATGTTCGACCGGAAAATCATCGGCTATACGGAGAGAGGAGATCTGGACGGGATGTGCGCGCTATCGGATGGCTACATCCTTGAATGCGGTGGAGAAGGTGCGATGGAAATCCGCAATTGGGCGTGTGCGATGGGGGCACTGAAAGGGGCACGAGGCGAGCTGATCGCGTACGAAGCCGTACCCGAATGGGTGACTGGGCTAGGCTTTATGCAACTGCATCCGAAGTGATGTGGGAAGGAAGTTCGAAATGAGCAACAAGATTTTTCTGATTAAGCGTGACCAATTGCGGCCTGGTCAGGTGTGTAAGGTTGAGTCGTCGGATTGTCCCTTGGCGGTCTATAACGTCGACGGAGAATTCTACGTAACTTCCGATACGTGTACACATGCGACGGCATCGTTGTCCGATGGGGAAATCGTCGATGGCGACATGATCGCGTGTCCGCTCCATGACGGGCAGTTTCATATCCCGACTGGGCAAGCCATGGCTTTTCCATGCACGGTTGATTTGAGGACGTACAAGGTGATCGAAGAGGGTGATGAAATTTATGCCGATCTCGATCAGGAATCCGAATCAGCTTCATCGGCGATTTGAGGGGAGTTGTCATGACTGACGAATGTACCGGGAGCTGTACACGCCTTCATAAGGAGCCGGCCGGTGAGCCGTTGCCCGGATTGGAGCGGCTTGTGGATCTCGAAGTAGGGCGCATGTCGCGGCGGCTCTATTGGGATCAGAAAATTTACGATCAAGAGCTGGAGAAGATCTTTGCGCGGAGCTGGCTGTTTCTTGCGCATGAGTCGCAGATTCCCAATTCCGGCGATTACCTTACCACCTACATGGCAGAAGATAACGTCATTGTGGTGCGTCAGAAGAATGGATCGATCAAGGCATTCCTAAACACTTGTCCCCACCGCGGAAACAAGCTGAATTTTACGGACGCCGGAAACGCACGCACGTTTGTCTGCAACTACCATGGGTGGGCTTTCGGGATCGATGGTGCGCTTCGCGGTATGGCGGGCCAGGAACTATTCGAGAGTAGCGGCATGAACCGTGCCGAGCATGGTCTGCATCCGGTCGCACAGATTGCCAGTTACAAGGGGTTGGTATTCGGAAACATGGACCCCGACGCACCCTCTTTGGCGGAGTACCTCGGAGATTTTCGGTACTACCTCGATGTGATCCTCGATATGGACGGGCAGGGAACCGAGTTTATCGGCGGCTGCGTGAAGTCGGTAATCAACTGCAACTGGAAGGTGCCGGTGGAGAATTTCATCGGTGACATTTACCACGCGCTGTGGACGCATGATTCTGCTGCGCGTGCGATGCTGGGTGGGCCGGTTGCTGAAGTTTATAAGGACCCGGATTCTTATCACGTCAATTTCAACGGCCACGGGTGGGAATTCAACCTCGATGTGGTCGGCAACGCCGCTACGCTGGGCGACAAGGATATCCGCAAGTACCTGTATGGCATTCAGCCTCAGGTCGCGCAGCGGCTCGGCGAGTTCCGATCGAAAATGATCGGCTCAATCTCGTCGGTTAGCGTCTTCCCGAACCTGTCGTTTCTGCCCGGACAGAACACGTTCCGTGTCTGGCACCCGCGCGGTCCCGGCAAGATTGAGCTTCACACTTGGACGATTGTCAACAAGAGCGCCCCGCAGGAAATCAAAGATCGGTGGTTGAAAGGGACGATGATGACGTTCTCGCCTACCGGCGTGTTCGAGATGGACGACGGCGAGAATTTCGAGTTTTCGACCCGAACCAACTCTGGATTCGTTACACGTCAGCAAGATCTGTACATGGGGCTCGGCCGCGGGACGCGACTCGAGGGCAGCGGCCTGCCCGGCAACGTCTACCGCAATCAAGTTAACGAAGCGAATCATCGCGCCTTCTATCGGCGCTGGCTCGATTTGATGCAGGCGCGGGCGTGGGGTGATGTGCCTCGGCGAGATGTAGCACGTCTGGACGATAGTGCTTTCGACCACGAAACGGTCGCTAAGGAGGACGCATGAACGCCGTAGCGATGCAGGCCTTGGAGGCACATGGTATTGGCCCGGTCGAGCACGCAACTGCTCACCGCATCGAGCAGTTCTTATATCGCGAGGCAAGGTTGCTGGACAGTGAGGCATGGGACGAGTGGTTGGGGTTGATGGCTGAAGATATCCACTATTGGATGCCGGCAATCGAAAACCGTCGGCGTGCCGACAAGCTAGGTGCGTATGCGCCTGGTCGCGGAGCCTATTTCGACGACAGCCTTCATGATTTGGAGCGACGCGTCGCGCGGTTCAAGCAACCGTCCGCATGGGCCGAGGATCCGCCGACGCGGCATGTTCATGTCATCAGCAACGTCGAGGCACTGCACGGGTCGCAAGCGGGCGAGTATCTCGTGCATTCAGTATTCGTCAACTACCGTAGTCGGGGCGAAGCGGACAACGATCTGTTGCTCGGGCGGCGGGAAGACTTGATACGGGAGGTCGGCGGGGACTTCCGTGTCGCACGTCGCAAGATCGTCATCACGCAGTCGCTGCTGATGTCCAAGAACCTCAATACATTTCTGTGACCATGGGCTGGCTAGTCAACGATGTGGCGCTCGTCACGGGCGCGAATTCAGGTATCGGGCTCGCAGTACTGCGGCGCTTCCTCGATGAAGGGGCCGCGGGGGTCGGAGCGCTGGTGCGGAGTGGTGACGGCGCTGACAAACTGCGCCAGATGTTTGGCGACCGCGTGATGGTGACGGTCGGTGATGTCCGTTCACCAGAGGCCAACGAGGAGGCGGTTGCGGCGACCGTGAAGGCGTTCGGCAAACTCGACACCCTCGTTGGCAACGCAGGTGTGTGGGATCACTTCGCATCGCTGCGCCGATTCGTGAGTGGGCAACAGTTGACCGAAACCTTCCGCGAGGTATTCGACGTGAACGTCATGGCGTATCTGCTCGCAGCCTATGCGGCGGCACCGTCACTTCGCGAGACGCGGGGCAACATGATCTTCACGTTGTCGAATGCGGCGTTCTATGCGGGAGGTGGCGGGCCAACTTATGTCGCGTCGAAGCACGCATGCGTGGGAGTAATCCGCCAGCTCGCGTATGAGCTTGCCCCCGAAATCCGCGTAAATGGCGTCGCACCGGGCGGTACCGTGACACCTCTGAAGGGGCCGGAATCGTTAGGCAAGCAGGACGCGAAGCTTTCCGAGATTCCCGGCTTTTCAGATGCGGTCGCAGACGCAGTGCCGCTGGGTTTCATAGCGCGGCCCGAGGACCACGCAGCGCATTACGTGTTGCTCGCGTCGCGGACCAACTCACCTGCGACCACCGCGGCGATCTTGCAGAGCGATGGTGGTTGGGAAGTGCGCGGTCGGCCGCGGCGCAACGCGTGACTCAACGAGTGGCGTGATTCAACCGGGAGACATGATCGATATGGAAGACGGATTTAACCGCGGATGCCTCGAAACTTTGTTTCCGACAGGCCGATTGCCGTTGATGGCCGCGCCGATGTTTCTCGTGTCGGGGCCAGAGCTGGCGATTGCCTGTGCGAAGGCCGGGATCGTCGGCAGCTTTCCAGCTCCGAACGCGCGCAACGTCGACATTCTCGACGGGTGGCTTGCGCAGGTGTCCGAGGCGCTCGGCGATGCATCAGACGCCGCACCTTGGGCACTGAACATGATCGTGCACGGAACATATGACCGCTTCGGTCGTGAGCTTGATTTGATCGCGAAGTATCGCCCAAGGATCGTCTCTACCGCACTGGGCAGTCCTGCGCGGGTGCGTGACCACGTGCACGAATACGGTGGCCTCGTGATGGCCGACGTCGTAACACCAACGCTTGCGCGCAAGGCAATCGACGCAGGAGTGGATGCATTAATCCTGGTGACGCAAGGCGCAGGCGGCCACACTGGCTATTACAACCCCTTCGCGTTCATCGCTGAGGTGCGACGCTTCTGGAGCGGTCCGCTCGGCCTCGCAGGTTGCATTACGCATGGTCGTGACATTCGTGCCGCACAACTGATGGGTGCAGATTTCGTCGTCGCGGGCACTCGCTTTATTTCTGCGCGAGAAAGCATGGCCTCGCCCGAATATCGCGATCTCGTAGTGCAGAGCCATATCGAAGATCTCGTGGAGTCTAAAGCAGTTTCTGGCGTGCTGGCGAACTGGCTCAGACCAACGCTCGATGCGGCTGGAATCGATGCGTCCAGCGGTAGCGCATCCAAGGCGATTGATTTCTCGGGAGATATTAGTGCAGGCAAGAAGGCATGGAAGGATGTGTGGTCTGCGGGTCAGGGGCTCGGCTCGATCGATCGTGTCAGTACGGTCGACGAGATCGTGGGGCAACTCGAATGTGAGTATCTCGACACGTTGAGTATCGAGCACGCCCACGCTGATGCATTGCTTGATGCCTGGCATGCGGCGGCAAGGTAGCGGGCTACGAGTCGGCTAACAAAACGAGGAGACGAAAGCATGAAACAGAACATCCAGGCGGCTGCCGATGCATTGTGGCAGGCGCGTGCGACGCGACAGACCATCGCTCGCATCTCGGAGACGTTTGAGATTCGGACGGTGCAGGATGCATATGCGGTTGCGGAAGCAAACGTCGCACGCTCGATTGCCGGTGGCGCGAGGGTTTGCGGAAAGAAAATCGGCTTGACGTCGAAGGCTGTGCAGCAGCAGCTTGGTGTAGACCAACCCGACTATGGCGTGCTATTTGCCGACATGGAATTCGTGAGCGGTGCCATGCTGCCGGCTAATGCATTGATTCAGCCGAAGGCCGAGGGCGAGATCGCAATCGTTGTTGGTCGCGATCTCGATGAGACTGAGCTGAGTTGGGGGCGCTTCCTGGTCGGACTCGAATATGCGTTGCCCGCCATCGAAATCGTCGATAGCGCGATTAACGACTGGAACATTACGCTCGTTGACACCGTGGCGGACAATGCGTCGTGCGGTGTTTATGTCCTAGGCCTCGAACCGCGTCGCATAGGAGATGTGGTCCTGGCTGGATGCGGGATGGATTTCCGTAAAAACGGTAACACGGCGTCGGTCGGTGCCGGTGTTGCATGTCTTGGGAATCCGTTGACGGCGACTTACTGGTTGGCAAAAAAAATGGCGGAGCTTGGCCAGCCGCTGCGAGCGGGCGATATTGTGATGTCGGGAGCGCTTGGACCTATGGTCCCGGTGACGATGGGAGATCACGTCGAGGTCGAAATCAGCGGACTGGGCCGAGTGACGTGTTCATTGGGCGATGCGCGATGAACGATTTTTCCATTCCCGGTCGACTGGGTCGTTCCCCTTTCGATCTCTCCTTGGCCGCACCCAATATTGAACGGATCGATGCGCCCGACGGTAGTTTCGTGTTGCGATCGCGCGATGCCCTTCGACCGAGCGCTCGGTGCATTGGGGAGTGGCTCGAGCACTGGAATCGCTGTGCGCCGGACCGTGTGTTCCTGGCTGAACGAGTTGCCGACTCGGGTGAATGGCGCCGCATCACCTATGGCGAGACGCGCGCAGCGGTCGGTGCGATCGCACAAGGGCTGCTTGATTTAGATGCGACGCCGGCAAAGCCGATCGTCATTTTGTCGGACAACAGTGTCGACGGCGCGCTTCTAATGCTGGCCGGGATGCACATTGGCTTGCCCGTATCCGTCATTTCATCCGCATACGCGCGTACGAACGGCGATTATGAAAAACTCCGTGCACTGTTGACGGTACTGGGGCCGCAACTTCTATATGCGGAAGACGGTCTGGTTCATGCAGCCGCGATGGACGCGGGGGGTACCGACTGTCCACGGGTTTTCTCGCGCAATGCACCGATAGGCGCGCTGGATATCTGCCGGCTGCTCAAGACACGCGAGACCGCCGCTGTGATGGAGGCTTTCTCGCGCATCACTCCGGACACACATGCCAAATATCTGCTGACATCGGGGTCGACCGGGACGCCGAAAGCGGTGATCAATACGCATGGGATGTTGTGCGCAAACCAACAGGCAATCGCTCAGATCTGGCCGTTCGTCGATCTGACCGGCCCGGTTGTACTCGACTGGCTGCCATGGAGCCATACCTTCGGCGCCAATCACAACTTCAATCTGATACTGCGCAATGGTGGCACGCTATATATCGACGACGGACGCCCAATGCCCGGATCGATAGAAAAGTCTGTCCGGAATCTGAGTGAGCTTTCTCCGACGCTCTATTTCAACGTGCCACGCGGCTTTGACGCGTTGCTACCGTACCTGGAGCAGAGCGAATCTCTCGCGTCGCACTTTTTTGGCGGGCTGAACGCGATCTTCTTCGCAGGCGCCGCGTTGCCACAGTCGTCGTGGGATCGCATTCGCGCGCTCGCAGATCGGTACTGCATTACGCCATTGTTGTTTAGTTCGGGTTGGGGGGCGACGGAGACATCTCCACTCGTCACCAGTGTGCATTTTCATCATCAGACGCCCGGTAATCTCGGCGTGCCGATTCCCGGAACCGAGATTAAGTTCGTTCCGAATGGCGAGAAGCTCGAGATGCGCGTTCGCGGCAAACAAGTCTTTCCCGGATACAGGGGGGCCCCCGCTCTTACTAATAGCGCATTCGACGAGAACGGTTTTTACATCATCGGCGATGCCGGCCGGCTTGCCGATCCCGCGGACCCAAGTCAGGGCATCTTGTTTGATGGTCGCGTAGCCGAGGACTTCAAATTGACAACGGGAACCTGGGTCTCGGTCGGCACGCTGCGCGTGCGCGCCGTAGCCGCGCTGGCACCCTATGCACAAGATGTTGTTATCGCGGGCCACGATCGCGATGAGGTCGGCATCCTGATTTTCCCGTCCCCGGCATTACGTGCGCTGTCCGGTGACGAAAAGAATGTGATGACGGGCGAGCAGTTGTCCTTGCACGCCGAAGTTCGTCGATGCGTGGCAGTCGCTCTCGCCCACATCAATGTCGGTAGGAGTTCGTCGGCGTGCGTCGCCCGCGCTGTGATTCTGGGTGCCCCACCGTGTCTTGCTGACGGTGAAATCACGGACAAGGGATACGTGAACCAACGGCAAGTCTTGGTTTCACGTACGAATGAAGTTGCACGGCTATTTGGCGATGGCTGTTCCGTAATAACCCCCGTCATAAATTAACGCACTAGCGAAGGACGAGCGATGGCAAAGAAAATCAAGGTTGCGATCATCGGATCGGGCAATATTGGCACCGATCTTATGATCAAGATTCTGCGGCATGGTGAACATCTCGAAATGGGAGCAATGGTAGGTATCGACGCGGCTTCAGATGGCTTGGCGCGTGCCGAGCGCATGGGCGTGGCGACCACGCACGAAGGGGGGGAGGGTCTCACGCGTTTGTCGACTTTCGATGAGATCGACATTGTGTTCGATGCGACTAGCGCCAGCGCACATGTTCGGAACGACGCGTTCCTGCGGCAATTCAAGCCTGATGTGAGGATGATCGACCTAACTCCAGCTGCGATCGGGCCGTACTGCGTACCGGTAGTAAATCTGGACGCGCATATCGATGCACGTAACGTCAACATGGTCACCTGCGGCGGACAGGCAACGATTCCGATCGTAGCCGCGGTATCGCGCGTAGCGAAGGTGCATTACGGCGAAATTATTGCTTCAATCTCTAGCAAATCAGCAGGGCCTGGCACGCGGGCGAATATCGACGAGTTCACCGAGACGACGTCGAAGGCGATCGAGCGGATCGGCGGGGCGACGAAAGGCAAGGCGATCATCGTCCTCAATCCTGCAGAGCCTCCGCTTATCATGCGTGACACTGTCTATTGCCTGTCCGACTTTGCAGACGAGGATGCGATCTCTCGCTCTGTCGAGGAGACCGTTGCAGCGGTTAACCGCTATGTACCGGGTTACCGTCTCAAGCAAGCGGTGCAGTTCGACCGAATTGAACCCGACTCACCATTGAATATTCCTGGTGTCGGGGAGCGCATGAGCGGCCTCAGGACATCAGTTTTCCTCGAAGTGGAAGGGGCTGCACATTATTTGCCGTCGTATGCCGGCAACCTCGACATCATGACATCTGCGGCCAAAGCCTGCGCTGAACGGATGGCTGCTGAAATGCTGGCTAACGCCCCTGCCTGACTGGAGAGATGACATGACATTCGACAAAAAACTCTATATTTCCGACGTCACCCTGCGCGACGGCTCGCATGCGATTCGGCACCAATACAGCATCGAGCAAGCTGCCGAGATTGCCAAAGCTCTCGACGAAGCCAAAGTCGACTCAATCGAAGTGGCCCACGGCGATGGTTTGCAGGGTTCGAGTTTCAATTACGGATTTGGCGCGCATGCCGATATTGAGTGGATCGCGGCCGTAGCCGAAGTGGTTAGACACGCGAAAGTCGCTACGTTGCTGTTGCCGGGCATCGGAACGACACACGACTTGCGCAACGCATACGACGCCGGTGCGCGCATTGTTCGTGTCGCGACGCACTGTACCGAGGCCGACATATCACGGCAGCATATCGAATATGCACGCGAGCTCGGGATGGAGGCAGTCGGCTTCCTGATGATGAGTCACATGACGACCCCCCAGCATCTCGCGCAGCAGGCGAAGATGATGGAGAGCTACGGCGCGACGTGCTGCTATGTTGTCGACTCCGGCGGTGCGCTCGGTATGAATGATGTGCGCGAGCGCTTCCGGGCGTTCAAGGATGTGCTGAATCCGGAAACACAAACCGGTATCCACGCTCACCACAATCTGAGTCTGGGGGTAGCAAATAGTATCGTCGCAGTAGAGGAGGGATGTGACCGCATTGATGCAAGCCTCTCCGGTATGGGCGCAGGTGCCGGCAATGCGCCGCTCGAAGTCTTCGTCGCCGCGGCTGCGCGGCTCGGCTGGAATCACGGATGTGACTTGTACAAGTTGATGGACGCCGCCGACGATCTCGTGCGCCCATTGCAGGATCGACCGGTCCGGGTCGATCGCGAGACGCTAGCGCTCGGTTATGCCGGCGTTTACTCAAGCTTTCTACGCCACTCCGAGGCAGCAGCGAAGAAGTACGACCTTAAGACTGTCGATATTCTGGTTGAACTTGGCCGTCGCCGTATGGTCGGTGGTCAGGAGGACATGATCGTCGACGTTGCACTTGACTTGCTCAAGGCCCGCGAGACTGTTCACACGATCGGGTAGCCTGATGACAGAATTCAAACTAAAGATCGAGCCCGCCGGCGTCGAGATTCCGTGCTCCGCTGAGACCAGCCTCCTTGATGCTGCGTTGGCTGCGGGTTATTTTCCGCGCCACAGCTGCCGTAGAGGTCAGTGTAACGCATGTGAAACCCGAGTCGTTTCAGGAGAAGTAAGTTATCCAAATGACTTCACGCCGGAGGGCGTTCGCGATGGTCATATTTTGACCTGTCGCGCTCAGCCAATGACGGACGTCACGATAGACGCCCCTGAGGTTCTTGGAACACCGGGGCGGCGTATCATCCAAATTGGCGCAAGAGTGACGGGAGTCGAGCGCGTCAGTGCCGACGTGGCGCGCGTCGTATTGAGCGTTCCGCCCACGTCGGGTTTTTCGTTCGAAGCCGGGCAGTATGTCGAAGTGATTCTACGTGATGGCTCGCGCCGTAGTTATTCAATGGCGAATGGGCCTGACGAAGAAGGAGTGGTCGAATGGCATATACGTGCGGTTCCGGGTGGGCGATTCTCCAATTTTGTATATAACACGCTCAAGCCTAGGGATATGCTCCGTATAGAGGGACCCTTTGGAACATTCTCGTTGCGTGATTCGACCGCACCGATCATCTTCCTTTCATCTGGAACGGGCTATGCGCCGATAGCAGCAATGCTCAAGACTCATCGAGCGGCCATCCAGCGTCGGGGCGCAGTGTTGTACTGGGGAGGAGTTCGGCTGGCGGATCTGTACGCGTACGATGAGGCCCTAGGTTGGGGGCAAGATCATGATGGTATTCGGTTCATTCCGGTACTGTCCGGCAATGAACCGGACTGGGCCGGACGCACCGGATTCGTCCACGAAGTGGTTGCGATGGACTTCCCCGATCTGTCCAATCATGAGGTCTATGCATGCGGAAATCCGCTGATGGTGGATGCTGCTCGCGAAACCTTCACGCAGCACAACGGCCTGCCAGAGACAAGCTTCTTCAGCGATGCATTTGTCAGTCACGCAAATTCCAGAAAAGCGGATGCTGGCGTCAGCGTGTAATTTAGTTTTCCGAATCGAGCATCAGAGGATCAGATGGGCTATGTGTCGCGCAGTATCAAGATTGAAATGGCGATTTGTGCCGTTATATTCCTGCTATTTGTGATTGGTATCGGTATTTCGGGAATACATGGCCTTTCGAAAGTGAGATCTTATCTGGCCGATCTGCGCGCGGAAAGTGCGGCGTCGATCGGTGAGTTATCACAAGTCCGTGCCACACAGGTCGATCTGTTGTTGCAATTGCATACGCTAACGTTAGCTGGCGATTTGGGCGGAATGAGGGCAGCCATCGAAAGGATTCACGCTGACGAGGAGAAAATAGAACATACACGTGCTCTCTATTTGCAACGCGAAGCTAGTCCCCAGGCGCGTGAGGTCACTCAAGCGACCGCGGCCAATCTCGACCAATTCCTGACTCTAACGAGTCGACTGAGAAAGGTGCTTGATACAGGCGACATCAATGTCATCCGCCTCGCCGTGCCGGAGTTCGTCGCCGCAGTCGGGAAATTGAATGAATCATTGGAGTCGGAGGCTCGACTGATCGACTCACGGTCAAATGATTTTGTTGCAGCGGGCGAATCAGCGTTCCGCACCTCACGTTTCGTTGTGGCGAGTTTGGTTCTGGCCAGCGTGCTGGTGGCATTGGCATCGTCCATCTACGGCATGCGGACAATGCTGGGGCCCCTAGGAAGCGCGGTGGAGGTCGCGAACGAGATAGCAGGAGGAAGATTGGGAAACAGCGTTGCGATCGCATCTCGCAATGAATTGGCCCGTCTTCTGACGTCTCTGTCGCGAATGGATCAACAGCTTGAAGGAACGGTTCGGGGAATCCAGGTGGCAGCCGAGCATATCAAAGGTGCATCGCGCGAGATCGCTGCCGGAAATATGGACTTGTCTGCGCGTACGGAAGAGCACGCCGCGTCCATCGAGCAAACCGCTGCGAGCATGACGCAATTGACCGAAACAGTGAAACAAAATGCCGATAACGCTCGGATGGCAAATACGCTCGCGGAACGGGCCACTGGCTTCGCTGATATCGGGAACGAAGCAGTACAAGGGATGGTTACGTCGATCGGCCGGATAAGCGCCAGTTCTGGCAAGGTGTCAGAGATCACTAGCGTCATCGAGAGCATCGCTTTTCAGACAAACATACTTGCACTCAATGCCGCGGTAGAGGCCGCTCGAGCAGGCGAGCAGGGGCGTGGCTTTGCAGTTGTGGCGAGTGAGGTGCGTAGTTTGGCACAACGCGCTGCTGCGGCGGCGAAGGAAATCAACGAACTGATTGGGACGTCGGTCGCTCAGATTCGGGACAGCGCTCAACAAGCGACGGCGGTTGGTTCCACGATGTTGGATGTGAAGCTGGCGATCAAACAGGTGTCGGATATTATTGGCGAGATCGCGGTGGCTTCAGAAGAGCAGAGTCATGGCGTGGAACAGGTCAGCCAGGCTGTCATTCAAATGGATCGCGTTACACAGCAAAACGCCGCACTGGTCGAACAAGCTGCAGCAGCAACGCGATCGCTTGAGGGGCAGGCAAAGACGTTGGAGTCAGCCGTATCGGTGTTTCGGATTTCGGGGCGAGAATCGTTGGTGACCGTATCTGCATGAGTACGGCATTGCTTACGTAATGGCGTCTCGATTGATGAGCTGTTAGGCCGTATCACAGCGACGTTGCACTTGATAGATTCTCTTTTGGTGTCAGTGTAAGCCGGCGCTGGCGAAAGACTATGGTGCTGAATGATGAGACGTGTAGCCGGGCAGCGACTGTGAAGCGCGATGCAGTAAGGCGTTCAATAGAGCGATCGGTCTTGGCAGCGGCAACATCACGATCGAGGTACGCAGCAAGTACAGGTATTAGCGAAGTTCAATCCAATCGGCGATTTGAAGGA